>JAWKNW010000020.1 GCA_041391505.1 Rhodothermales bacterium | reverse complement strand
CGGGCATCCTCCACTTCGCGGCGCACGTCGTTGATGGCGAGGTGGACGTCGAGGTCGATGTCGTTCTCTTCGTCGTCACGAACGCTGCCCGTCCGTTCGCCTTCCTCATACCGACCAGGGCGGAGCCACTCGGAGCGCGGCGTTTCGTCCCGAGACTCGGGCGATTCGGCCTGCGCGAGGTCGGTGGCGGACTGCCGGCGGACGAGCCGGCGCGTCTGGACCACGGCGCGGTCCAGGCCATCCTCGATGGTGGCCATCTGCTCGGCCAGCCCGTATTCCTCGTCGGCTTCGAGCGTGGCGCGCAGTTCGCGCACCTGGGCGTAGAGGTCGTTCAGCGCCTCTTCCAGGAGCTGGAGGTCGTCGACACCCAGGAGCTGCGGCGTGGCGGCACTGGCGAAGGGCGCCTGCCCGGACGCCGGCGTGAGCTGCGGCAGCGCGCCATCGGCCGGAATGGATTCGGAGATCGTGTTCAGGCGTTCGGCCAGGTTCTGTAGCCGGTCGCCGACGGCGGCGTTGTCTTCGTCGCGAAAGGTGGCGGTTTTGATCACCTTGACGAGGGTGCCGAGGGTCGACTGGATCAGGTGCCGCTCGGCGGCATAATCCGTGGTGTCGGCCTGTTGGGCCCGGATCGGGGTGGCGATGAACGCCAGCAGAAGAAAACAGGAAACGGTGAGTCTGTACATACGTGCCATAATGTCGCCCTGAAGGAGTGGGAGTCTATCCCGCTCATGCGAGGAAAAAGAGCCGGCCGGCTGGTTTGTGCATGAAGTACGCCCCAGCAAAAACAAAGGTTACAATCCCTTCAGCGCAAGCGTTTCAGCGTTTTTTCGATCCGAGCATACCGGCCCATCGCACCCCGAGGGCTGCGCCGAAAGCGTTCGGGGCGTAGGGTCCGGCATCGAACGCGATGGACGCGTCGAGCGCAAGCTGCCGATGGGGGCCCATCCGGGTGGTTGTGGTAAGGTAAACCGACCACTGGTCCAGCCGATCGGTCAGTTCGGACGTGCCGGTCGTGCAGTCCGGATCGCCGCAAATATTGGCTGCTCCGTAGTTGCGGCTGTAGGTGACATACCCCAGGAAGCTGATATCGGGACCGATTTCGCCGGCAAGCCCGGCATGATGACCGGCAACGAGGTGATTGATTACGCCGGGGCGAATGCCGTCGGTCCGGAGAAGCGGCATGCCGATCGTGCGCCCGTGATACGTCCATCCATCGCGATAGAGGACGTTATTGTAGTAGTTGGCCCGCCCGGGGGTGTCGCCGGCTTCTTTGTTGGTGCTCTGCTGTTTGGTATACAGATGCTCCCACAGCAGCGAGGTGAAGGGGCCGAACGGCCGGGCGAAATCCAGCCTGAGCCCCCATAATCCGTCGCGCGCATTTCTGAAGAGCAGCCCGCCGCCGGTTTCGATGTAGAACTCCCGGTACATCGTGACCAGGACGGGTTTCGTTTCGATCTCGATTCGCGTGTCGTACATCGCAACGGTATTTCCCAGGGCGTTATCGGCCTCGAATTGCAGGTCCTCGCCGGCCTGGGCCAGCGCCACGCGGATGAGGTCTTTCAAACCATGCCCCAGCTCGCCCTCGATGGGATGGTCGCCGCCCCAGACGACGTTGTGGATGACGCCCCCGGTGGCGTGTACCGGGAAATCGGGGGGCAGCACGCGCAGATACAGGTATTTTTCGTGCAGCAGCGCGCGGTCGACATAGGCATCCCGCGCCATCCAGCCCTGCCCGACGTACGCGCTGAACGCCACCAGATCCCGCGTCCCGGGGATGGGCAGAAACCCCTCGGTGCCGACGCTGATCTTGGGCATGGGCGCGGCGTTCCGGCTCCAGATCATGGACCCGAGCGAGAGCCGTGGGTCGACCATCCCGTAGGCATCCTCGTACCGTCCCGCGCGTGCCTGGAACAAGCCGTTCGATACGCGGCCGTACAGTTCGTGGACGTACAGGGTCGATCGATCCGACACCCGCCCCACCACGCCGGCGCCCGCCTCGTAGGTCATCCGCCCGGTAATACGCCCGGCCCGCCGGATGCCCCATCGGGTGCCCACATTGAATCCGTTCCGGTCGATGGTTCCGTACCGGTTGGTGTGGAGCCAGAACGGGAGTGCGCGCTCCGATGCGCCGGCCATGAAAACAGCTCCTTCATACGTCCACGGCCCCGGTTGAGCCCGGACCGTCTGCGGCAGGCACCAGGCCAGCGCGGCGAGACCCATGAGCAGCGGGCGTAGCCATGCGCGCTGCCGGCGTGGAGGTCGGATGACGTTCATGCGCGGCCCCCTCCCGATGGCGACGCGATCAGATCGCGCCACCGCCGCCGGACAGCCTCGGGGCTGAAGTCGGATTCGAACCGTGCCCGCACGCCCCGGGAGCGCGCCATCCATGCATCGGGATCGGTCAACGAGCGAACGGCCTCGGCGAGGGCACGCGGCGCTCTCGGGGGGACGAAGACCGCTTCCCCCTCGGGGGCGAACATGGCGGGGATGCCGGCATGCGCGGTGGTTACGACCGGGGTGCCGGCGCTCATCGCTTCGAGCAGCACGAGCGGCTGCGCCTCGGTAGGATAATAGGTGGGGAACAGAAAGACGTCCGCCCAGGCATGATGGCCGCGAATGGCCGCTCGATCCGACACGGCGCCCAGATGGGTGATGCTGGCTGCGAGGTCGCCCGCAACACGCTGCTCGAAGGCACGGCGATCCTCCGGGTCGATCCACCGGCCGATCATGCGCAGCTCGAACGGGATGCCGTCGCGTCGGAGCAGGTCGGCCGCCTCCACGACATCCAGGTAGCCCTTCGAGGCGATCATGTTGCTGAGAAAGAGGATGCGCAGCGAGCGCCGGCTCCGGCGCGCGCGCTGTTTTTCGGCGATGGCCGCCTCATCGAACAACAGGGCGTCGTCGATGGTGTTGGGGATTACGTGGCGCGGCGTGTCCGGAAGCCAGCCCGCGCAGGCGCCGGCGAGGTCGGCGTTGAGGAAGACGAGCCCGTCGAGCCGTTTGCTCAGCCAGGTCGCGGAATACCGCGTCAGCGGGGACGCATACAGGGTCTGGAAGTTACCCCAGTGGACGACGCCGTAGCGCCGGCGGACCCGCGATAGGGCCGGCGCCACCGTCAGGAGATCCCGGAGGTGCCCGATGGTCTGGGGCGAAATGGACGGCCAGAGCAGGACGTCCGGCGTCGTGGCGCGGAGCGCCGCGCGCAACGCGCCGCCGCCCTCGATATATCCTCGCACCTTGCTGAGCCGGAAGCCGGGTGCCGTCTCCACGGCTTCCTGGCGTTCCCGGTTGAGCGGCACGCGGGTCACCGCGAACTCGTCCTCAAGCAGGGCGGCGAGCCGCTCCGTGGCCAGGGTCTGTCCCGTGATGGGCGGCGGGAAGTAGCCGGCGATACAGACTCGGGGCATGGGACTAGGCGGGCGGGTTGGCGGCATCGGCGAGCAGGGACTCGAATCGATCGGCGATACGGCCCGGATCGAACGTCTCCTCCGCGTAACGCCGTGCGTTGATGCCCATGGCACGGCGTTGTTCCGTAGCCGCCCTGAGCTGCTGCGCCGCGGCGATGAAGCCGCCGGCGTCGGCCGGGTCCACCACGAGGCCGGATTCGGTCTGCTGGACGATGCGGGCGGCGTCGTTGTGCGCGGGCACGGCGAGGAGCAGCGGGCGCTCGGCGCAGAGGTAGGCCATGACCTTGGAAGGGACGGAATACAGCCCCGCATCCGCCTCGAGCAACGCCACCAGCACGTCGCCGGCGGCGAGCAGGTCCGGCAGGTCATCCACAGCCTGATAGGGGAGGACGATCAGATGCCGCAGTCCTTCGGCGACGGCGCGCTCCCGAAGCCAGTCGGCCCCCTGAGCCTGCGAGGCGACCACCACACGCACCGCTTCGTCGTCCCGGGTTTCCCGCGCCAGGGCGAGGAGCCGTTCGGGGTTGTGTTTCATCCCCAGCGTGCCGGCGTACAGGAAGTTGAACGTCTGGTCGAGACCATGACGCCGGCTCCACGCATTCGCTTTGGGGCGCACCGAGAGGCGGTCGAGCGGCGCCCAGTTCTCGATGACCTGAATCCGCGCGTCCTCGATGCCCCAGTCCTGCAAGGGCGGCAAAAAAGCCGGCGTGATGGCCACGACGGTTGTGCTCGCGGCGAGAAGCCGGCGCTCCATCCGCATGTAATACCGGCCGATCAGGTTGCCGGCGATCGGGATGCGCGCGCTCAGGATGCGGTGCGCGGCGAGCCCCAGCATATCCTGCAGCCAGAACACGAACGGGATGCGGAGGCCGCGGCACCAGGCCTGGAGGCGGCGCTGGGCGTCGAGCGGGGTATTGGCGGACAACACGATATCCGGTCCGAACGCCTCCGCGTGATCGGCGATGAGCCGGCCGTAGGCGCGTTCCTGCTTCCAGCGGGTGACAAAATCGTATTTCTGGAGCGGAGCGCCGAGTGAGAGGGCGTCCACCGACAGGTTGATCGGCTCGTCGCCCTCCTCGGGCACGCCCGGCGGGGTCGTGACGAGGTCGGCGCAGAAGGCATGGCTGACGAAGTGTCCCCGGCGAGCGAGTTCCAGGCTGAGCTGGAAGGGAAAGGCGTAACCGCCGTAGTCGTGCACGAGGATGCGCATCAGTCACGCAGGGAATGAAAGGAATGGACGCGCCGGCCGAGGCGCTGGATGGTCCATAGCAATGCGTCGCCGATGGGTGCGGAGGCGGGAGGCCGGCTGCCGGCGTACTCGGCGGCGTCCCAGAGTCCGCGCGCGAAGCGGTCGGGCGACCACAGCGCGATCGTCTCGCGGGCTGCGGCGCCCATGGCCGCGCGGTCTGCCGTGTCGCCGGCCACGAGGCCCAGGAGCCGGGTGAGTTCCGGGGTGTCGGTGGGATCGAACGTGTAGCCGTCGACCCCGTTCCGGATCAAATCGCGGGCGCAACCGGCCCGCTCGGATACGAGCACGGGCAGGCCGGCGGCCATGGCCTCGTTCACGACCAGTCCCCACTGCTCTACGAGGGCGGGGTGGACGAAGGCGCCGGCGAGGCCGTAGTAGGCCGGCAGCTCGTCGATCTGTCTGAAGCCGCAAAAAACGACGCCCTCGATGGCTTCACGGCGCAGAAGCGCTTCCAGTGCCGGACGCTCCGCGCCGTCGCCCAGCAGGAGGAGCCGCCAGGGCGTGGCGGTCTGCCGGCGATACGCCCCGTAGGCGCGCACCAGCCGGTCGAGGTTTTTTCGGGCCACGAAGCGGTTGGAGGCCAGGAAGTAGGGGGCAGGATCGGCGAGGCCGGGGAGATGCGCCCAGGCCGCCGGCGAACGACGCGCGGCATCCGCCCCGTCGGCGAAGAAGCGGTTGTCGACCGCATCGAACCCCTGGAACACGGATGCCGGCGGCACCCCCAGTTTCTCGAAGTAGGCCTGGTGCGGCGAGCCGCCCACGAGCGCCGCGTCGTAGAGCCCGACGAGCGATCGTTTGACGGCCTCGCGCCAGCCGATCCGGTCGGCATCGTCCTCCTTGGTCTCCGTCATGAGGATGGCGGGCCGGCCCTTTTTTCGACACCAGAGCAGGCAAGCGCGGGCGTCGGGGGTGCTGTAGCTCGTGATGGCGACGGCATCCGGATCGATCCGGTCGAGCGCCGCGATGATGCCCCGATGGATGGTCGCGGCGTCGATCTCCTCGAAAACCCGGTCGGGGAAGACGATCTCGCGGGGAAAAGGCGTTTGCGCGGACTCGCGGACCCAGGCGTAGGTCGCGTCGCCGCTGGCGGTTTCGAGTGCCACGATCTGGCGTCCGTCGGCCACGGCGCGCGCGTGAGCCGCGGCGAGCCGGGCGAGGTGGTACGGTCCAAGCCGGGCCCACTGCACGCAAAGACGGCGTATCGGACGGGATGCGCGGGACATGTCGTGGGATCGGGGCAGTGTGAACGGTCGTTAGCGGCCGGCTCGAGAGATACCTGGGGGCGTCACGCCTGAAAGTACAAAAGAAGCGCCGATGCGTCGTGCGCTGCTGAAAAGATTGTTTCGCATTTCGGGCCTATGGGCGCCGTGCCTCGGCGTAGCGGATCGCGTCGACCATGCCGTCGACCATGCCGTCGAGCGTCAGATGCCGCTCGGCGTAGTCGATCGCGCGGCGCGAGAACGCGTCGCGGTGCGCCAGGACGTGACGCGTCGCCTGCGCGAAGTCCGCCGGATCGTTCCAGCGGGCCAGCATGCCGTTTTCACCGGGCACGAGCGACTCGATTTCGGGCGCGTGGAAGAGCCGGTCCGGCGGCGGCTCGGGTGCCACGATCGGCAGGCCCATCGCGAAGGCGTGGTTGATGACGAGCCCGACGTAGCCGGGCATGAGGAGCGCATCCGCGGCGAAGAGGTAGGGCGCGGAGGTCTCGAAATGAGGCATCGCGCCGAGGAAATGCACATCGGCGAGCCCCATCCGCGCCACCTGCCGCTTCATGGAGGCCTCCTGGGGACCGCCCCCGATCACGTAGAGCATCGCCGGCCCCTCGCGGCGGAGCCGGCCGAAGATCTCCAGCAGGTCACGCGGGCCTTTGTCCGCGATCAGTTGCGCCATGTAGACATACACCGGCCGGCCGTCCTCGATGCCGAGGCGTCGGCGCACGGCGCATCGGCCTTCCGTTTCGAGGCGACGCCGGAGCGCGAACAGCGTGTCGGTGTCGAGTGTGTTCTGGGCCAGGAATAGCCGCTCTCGGGGGACGGCCTCGGCGAGATGATCCCGCGTGCGCCGGCTATAGCAGATACATGCCTCGACGCTGCGCGCCAGGTTGAGACGGTACCGGTCGAAGAGATGGAGCGATCCCAGCGGTCGCTTCATCGAAAAAAACATCCCCCAGAGCACGCGGGCGGCGCCCCGGGTTCTGGCGTAGCGCAACAGCCAGGGCAACGTCAGCGATCGGGGTGATTCCTCTGCGATGATGGCCGATGGATCGCCGTAGGTCTTGAACACATCCTGGAAGAACTGGGCGTGCAGGGTCGTGTCGCGGAACCAGAGGTTATGGCGTACTACCCGTCGGAAGGAGCCGGTGACTTCCTTGCTGAGCACGGGGTTGCCCGCCGGCGGCTGCCCGTAGACGACCACAAGCCGCCCGTCGAGCCGCTCGTTGAGGCGCTCCATGACGGCGTGCCGGTAGGCCGGCAGCATGCGGGCGAAATAAAAGACGGGAGGTTCAGCCATTCGGGCGGTTTGTACAACAAGTCTGCTTACGAACGAACTACACACGGATGAGGTTCGGCGCGTAGCAGCGCGGCGTGCGATGGGTCAGACGAGGCGATCCAGGATGGTCGAAGCGAAGGCCTCGGCGGTGTTCTCCTGCGCGAAGGCGGCGGCTTTCGCGGCGTCGAACGGCACGGCGCCCGTTTCCAGGTAACGCTCCAGGGCACGCATGAGGGCGTCCGGACTTTGTGTGTCGACCGTCGCGCCCAGATGATGCGTGCGGATCTGCTGGCCGAGAAGGCCGTACGTCGGTCCGATGACGGGTTTTCCCGCGGCCGCCGCCCGGATCACGACATTGCTCGATCCGACATGCTGCTGGTACGTGACCAGGACGAGGTCGGATGCGTGCAGCAATGACTGGATGTCGGCGTCCGGCAAGAACCGGTCGTCGATCAGGACCTGCAGCCGGGTCTCCTGCCGCACCCCCAGCGCCGCCGCCAGGAACGCCCCGCGCTCGGATGGTTCCACCGCGCCGGCGAAGACGACGGCCAGCCGGCTCTGCAGAGGCGCCGGCAGCCGCCGCAGGGCCTCGAGCGTCGAAAAAATCCCCTTTCGGCTCGACAGCGCGCCAAACAGCAGCGCCACCTTGCGATCCGGTTCGATCTCCTGGAGGATGTGCGGCGGTGGGTGGTCCTCCAGCGCGGTATGCGGGGTGATGCCGTCGGGCAGGGCTACGATGGATGCCGGCGTTCCCCACCGCTGCAGGTCGGGCACGACAAACGGATCGAGGCTGAAGAGCGTGTTGAACAATGGATGGCGCAGGGCCCGTTTCAGCGTGAAGCGTTTCCGCGCGTTGTTGAGTTTTTGCTTCCACGATGGCGCATGGCCGGGCCATTTCTCATAGTGGAACGTCGGCCGAAAGTAGATGCCCGAAATGGAGGCCGGATGGATGGGTCTCGCCCCGAAGGCTAGCCATAGCTGCACGTGATCGAAGTGCATGCACAGGCAGTGATCGGGCTTCAGGCGATCGATGTAGTCCCGTGCGATATCGCCCTGCCCGAAATCGAACCGAACGAGATCGCCGACGCCGGAGCCCGGGTCCGGCAGGGGGCGATCGATAGGAACCACGCTGACGCGTTCGGGCGCGATTTCTCCGATGACCCGCTGCAGATCCCGATGGACATCAAGGAAATCCGGTGGGACGACGAGGACGAGCTGTTCGGTTTCGCCCCGGGCGACCCATGCTTCCACGAGGTGCTGGACGAACATCCCGTGGTGTCCGCCCGAGGTCACGTCGAAGAGCATGAGGCGCGGCGTTTTCATGACAGCAACTACCCTTCAGGCCCGATCGGGTTGCCCGTGCCGACGGAACCAGGCCGCGATCTCGCGCACGACGGGGTTGCGGGCGAGCGGCCACGCTACCACGCCGGCATAGGTCAGGCCCACCGCGAGGCCATGCATCAGGGCGCCCAGTTCGCGAGACGCCCATCGATCCACCTGCCAGGCCACGATGGCGCCGAGCAAGGCGGCGGCGAGCAGCACGAGTGTCGAGCCGTCCATGAGTTCGTCCAGACGGATCCGGTAGGCGCGGTGGTAGGCCAGCACGATGACGGCGCTGCCGGCGACGATCGCGCCGGACATCGCGCCGACGACGGCGCTCCATCCGAAAAGACGCCCGAGCAGGAATCCGCCGGCCAGGTTCAGGATGCCCATCCCGACATGGGCGGTCACGTTCCAGAACAGGGCGCCTGTGCCGAGGTTGGCGAAGTACGCCGGGTTGGCGAGCAAATTGAGGAACCAGCCTACATAAAAGAGGCCGGCGCTGAAGATGAACACCGTCTGCGCGTCGCCAATCCAGATGCGCGACACCCAGGGGGACAACGCGATGAGGCCGGGGGTCGACACGATGACGATGAACAGGAGGAGACGGAAGGAGCCGATATAGAGGGTGCGGAGGTAATCGGGTGCGGTTTCCTGCAGGCTGGCGATGGTCGGCACGATCGCGCGATGCGCCGTCGCCACCAGCGACCTGAACTGGAAAACCATGCGATGCGCCATCTCGACATAGGCCAGCGTTCCGAGTCCGCCGAAACGGGATACGAGCGATTTGGTCACCGGCTCCAGGAGCAGTTGGGACAGCGAGATGAGCTGAAAATTGAGCGTATACGACAGCATCTCACGAAACGGGGCCTTCCGCCACGACCAGGCGATCCACGGCAGCTCGGGGAGAAGTCGCCGCAGGATGAGGTAGGCAGAGACGAGGAGCCAGGTCGATTGCGCTATCTGGGCGTAGGCAAGCGCGATCAGCCCCCCTTTGGGCACGAGGACATAGGCCAGCGCCAGATAGAGGATGTTGCCGGCGGCGACGGTATAGCCCCGCAGGTCGACGCGCTGGCATCCATCGATGCTCGAATGCAGCACGCCGGCCACCGAGGCGATCCAGAACGCGGTCAGCGCATACGGGATGAGCGAAAGGCCGGCGTCCAGATACCGCAGGTCGTCGATGAGAAGCGGTAGCACCCGACGCAGAACGGGGTAGGCGATCGCCAGCGCCAGGGCGAGGAAGAGCGCGACCGAGAGGGTAGCGGTTTCGACGAGCGAGGCGGCATGCCGGCGATCCCCCCGGGCCAGATGCTGCGAGACGAATTTTACGGTACTGGATGCAAGACCGAGATTCGCGATGCTCGTGGCGGAGGTGGTGGCGAGGACGAGGGACCAGACGCCGACATTTTCCTTCCCCAGCGCGCCCAGCAAAAAACGGTAGAGAAGGAAGAGCGTGACGCCGCCAACCACCACCTGCAGCGCGGACGCCGCGGTATTGAGGGTAATCCGGCGTTTCTCGATCATGGTTTTCTGTAGATCGCCACAACGTGGTCGCGCGCGGTGGTCCAGGTCGGTGGGTAGCGTTTCAGCTCCTCATGCGCGCCCGGGTCCTTGTCTCCGACCCCCTTGGAACGAAGCCACGCGAAAACGCCCGGCAAAAATCGGTACAGTAGATTGGACGCGAGTTCGTGCGCGACAAGCCGGGGTGTCCGGAACCGCTCGTGGCTGTAGCGGCCGATGTGTGCGAGCTGCAGGCCCACATGGTCGCCGGCCTTGCGGCACCAGGTCTCGCTCAGGAACGCCATATGTTCGGGGATGGTGCAGTACCAGTAGCGGCTGCCCATCAACCTCCAGGACCATGCGTCGGCATCTCCGGACGCGATGATCACGGCGCCGCCGCTACGCGTGCGACGGGCCATCAACGCCAGCAAGCCGCGCGGGTCGACGACATGCTCGAGGACGTCGAAGGCCACCACGGCGTCGAACGAACGATCGATGGCGGCCAGATCCCCGGCGTCGCTGCCCAGGATCGAGACGCCCCGTTGCCGCGCTCGCTCGCGGGCCTCCAGATTGATTTCCACGCCGTAGGCCTCCCACGCCGGCCCCATGAAGGCGTGGAACGCGCCGTCGAAACAGCCGATGTCGAGCAGCGAACCACCTTGAACGTTGCCCTGAAGATACGCGCGGGTCTCCACCCAGTCGTGGCGCAACGCGGGGTCGTATTGCCAGTGGCCGATCGGGCTCGACCGATACAGGGCGTCGAGCTTTTCTTTCGGGGGCGTCGGGTAGCGGAATGCGAGGGAGCAGACGGGGCAATCGTACAGCGCTCCGCCGGGGAGCAGTTCGGCGAGCTCCTGGCCGGCGAAGAGATAGCTGGCGTTGATCGGACCACGCGACGTCACGGAGCGGTTGCCGCATGAGGGACAGCGCACTTCCATCGTCATTCGGTCCCGAGCCGTGTCCTTTCGTACGCGCCCTGCGCTACTCCCAGCAGGAAGCCGAAAATGAAGAGGGTATCGTTCAGGTAAAACGGGTTCGATGTGATCGTGGTCAGCATGAAGGCGCTCAGGGTGACCGCGCTGGCGAGGCCGCAGAGCCGCGTGGCCATCGATGCCAGGGAAGCCCGGTAAGCCTGGATGCCCCGCCGAATCGAGAGGATCCACACGCCCAGAATCAGGCCGAGCCCCAGCAACCCGTATTTATACCAGAGTCCAATGTAGCCGTTGTGGACGAACGCGTCATGTTCGGTGGCCATGTGCGCCAGGTCGAAGAAGGGGTAGGGGACGCCCATCCCGTAGCCCAGGATGGGGTTTACCCGGATTTTTTGCCACACGGCGGCGGTTTCCCGGAAGCGGTTGACCAGCGAAATGTCTGCCGTGGCGGCGGTTTTGAGCGAAAGGAAACGATCCAGCAGGCCGGCCACCACGACGGCCACCTCCTCGCTGAAGAAAAGCAGGGCGAGCACCGTGCCGATGGCGGCGCCCCAGAAGCCCAGCACCAGCAGCCGCCGCTTCTGGGTCCAGCCGAGGAGCAGGAACAGTATGCCGGCACCCAGCAGGAAGGCTACCCAGTACCCGCGGCTCTGGGTGAGGATCAAGGCCGCGAAGAACATAAAAAACACACCCAGCAACCCCGCGCGGTACAGGATCGGCTTTGTGAACGAGAAGATCGTGAGTGCGAACAGGCAAACGACCATCAGGATGTTGTCGTTCGTGACGACGCGCCCCTTGGCCACCTGCCACGCATGCGTCGCGTGGAGCAGCAGATCCTTGTATTCGAAGAAGTTGCGGATCGATACGAAGATGCCGATGAACAGCACGCTCCCCAGCACGATCCACGGCGCCACGCGATACCGGGTCAGGGCATCCTTGACCGGGAAATAAATCGCGAACAGGACAAACGCGGACAGCTCGCCCGTGATAGCCGGCATGTTTCCCCCAAACACCAGCGCCAGCGGAACGTACGCGACCACCAGCAGCAACAAACCCAGCACGCCGGCATCCGCCCCGGATCGAACCAGCGATCGATGATCGATGAAGAGCGCGGTATACGCCCAGTGCCCGAGGTAGAGGAGGAAAAAGAGCCCGTATGCGACCTCACCGACCTGGATGCCGGCTACGTAATCGGTCAACGCCACAAAACCGACCAGCAGGGCGGTAAAGCGTCCGATCGGGTTGTGCCATACCGCCGCGAAACCGACCACGGCGATCAGCGCCGCGGGAACGAACCAGATTGCGGCCGGAGCGAACCAGACGAGCGCGAGCACCAGGGCCAGGCTTCCCGCCAGACCCGCGATCAGCAAGCGATTGCCGAGCGCGCGAAAAGACGCGGTGTTGAGCAGGATGGCCGGTACGCGTTCCAACGTCGATGGGTATGATGCGCGTTACGGACGACGCTCGCTCGCGTGCCGGAGGCGGCGGGCGATTGCGGGCGATTCAGCCTGCCACCAGTCGTACACGAGGGCGAACAGCGCGGCGAGTAAAAACGCGGATAGCGTCGCGCCGATGACGATGCCCGCTCGTTTCGGCTTGGCTTTTCGTATCGCCGGCACCGCTGGATCGACGATCTGGACCGAGGTGAACTCACGCTCTTCCTGGAATCGCGCCTGATCGTACATCGGCGCCACGACCTCGAGAATGTTTTTCTGGACGTAGGCTTCCTGCTCCAACTCGAAATACTGACGCATCGCGTCCGGGATGTCGGCCTGCGGGATCGGGAGGATCTCTTCGTTGCCGGCCATGGCTTCCTCGCGTTTCCGACGCGCGGCCATGAGCGAGTTGCGCGTAATCTGCACCTGGGGGTTGTCCGGGCCGTACTCGCTGAGCAGCGCCTGGTACTGGATGTCGAGCAGCATCTCTTCGCTGCGGATCGAGGCGACCTGCTCGAGGAAGGCGGTCGCCTGCGTCTCAAGGTCGAATACGCCGTAGCGTTCCTGGAACGCCTGCGTCGCGCGCTGCAGCGAATCGAGGGCATGCAGCGTTTCGTTGTAACGCCGCTCTACGAACTTCCGGAAGTTGGACGCATCCTGGGCGGACAACTTCATATTCATGTCGTTCAGCTCGGCGACGATAAAATTGGCCATGTCCGCCGCGCGCTGGGGATCCTGATCGAGCACGCTCACCGAGAGAAAGCCGAACTCGGTGTCGATGCCGAACTCGACGTTGCCGGCGAGCGCCTCGAGCGCGTCTTCCATCGGACTGAGGCTTTCGGTCGTCTCGTAGACCGTCATCAGGTCGAACTTTTTCACCACCCGTTCCATCACGGTGCGGCTGCCCATGATCGTGATGTAGCGCTCGAAATCGCCTCCCTGGCCGCCTCCCAGAAACGCCGCCGCGGCGGATGACAGGTTGCGGAGCATCGCCGACGAGATCGGGCTCGCGCTCGCGGACTCCGGCGCCAGCAGCCGTGTCGTGCTCAGGTACCATTTCGGGAGCATCAGGCTGATGACGACGGAAAGGATCGCCACGCCGATCGTGATGGCGAGCAGCGTGCGCCGCCAGCGGATCAGGGTCCCGAGCAGATGCCAGATCATGTCGGATGTGGCGCGTTCGCCCGCGGTCGGGGCCTCGTCGAACAAGTCTTTTTTCAGTTTGGTCTCCATCCGGACGTACGAGCGGTCGCTTAGTTGTTCAACCGGTCGCGGATCAACAGATACGTGTTGATCACGCTGACCAGCGCGGTGATGCCGGTGATTACCGTCTGGGTGCGGGCGATGCCGGTCTGCCGGCGGGACACCTGGTCGGTCAGGATGAGCGACTGGATCTCGGGGTTGTCGCTGATCGGGTCGCGGTTCACGAAAATCGTATCGCCGGCGCGGACGATGGCGCCCTCATCCTCCAGCACCTCGCCCGTCCCCGCGACCAGCACGTAGACGCCGCGCGAAAGGGGCGCCTTGCCGCCGGCCTGCTCGATGTAATACCGCGCCGTCTTCCCCTCCACGAACGGCAGGTAGCCGGGCTGCACCACGTTGCCGGTCAGGTACACCGTCTGCTCGTCGCGCGGGAAAACGACCACGTCGCCGCTGTAGAGTACGACCTCCGGAGCATCGGGGGAGAGGGCGTCGACGAGGCTGATCGAAAGCTTGTTTTCGCGGAGCGACTGCTGCAGGTAGGCGCGGCCGAAGAAGTCGAGGTCGCTCGCCTGACCGGTACCCTTGAACGTCTGCGACTGCCGGCGCTCGATGTACGCGGCGCGGACGCTGGCTTCGGGCTTGAGGCCGCCGGCGGTGCCGAGCAGCTCGCGGAGCGTGGTCTCGCCGTTTCGGATCGGGTAGGTGCCGGGATATTGGACGAAGCCGTAGATGGCCGCCTGCTCGATTTCGTGGGGGACGACATTGACATGGTCGCCGGGCTGCAACGCCACCGGGGTGGCCGTGCCGGTCAGCATGCCGGGCACATCGACGGGGCGCGTTTCGGCGCTGCCGTCCGGCAGCCGGCGCGTCAGCCGCACCTCGTCGAACGTCCCGCCGTCGAGGTCGCCGGCGGCGAGCCGAAGGATGTCGAGCACGGTATCGCCGGCCCGAAACTCGATGCGGGTGTCGGACGCGATGTCGCCCGTGATACGGATGGTCTCGCGCTCGCGGTCGTACGACGGCAGCCGGACCATGTCGCCGTCGCGCAGGTACGGGTTGTGCGCCATGTCGCCCTCGACATAGTAGCGGAGGAGGTCGATGCTGTCCGTCGTGCCGTCCCGATGCTGGATTTCGACGTTCCGGAGCGAGGGGCGGTAGGTGTTCTGCAGGGCGGGGCGCTCGGAGGCGGCCGAGCCGGCGATCTTGAGCGCGCCGTTGTCCGACGGGTCCGGCTGGGCGACGGCGCGGGCGGCGAAGGCGAGCTGGATCGCGTCGTCCAGCCGGCCGAGCGGCATCACGAGGTAGCGGCCGGGTTCGGGCACGGCGCCGGAGAGGTGGATGTAGAAAGCGCGCGGCGCGAGCAGGTTGAGCATGACCGGCACGTTCCGGTAATACGTCTGCAGCGACGCCAGCGCCTCCTGCCGCACGTCGGCGAGCAACCGGTCGGCCGCGCGGATCATGCCGGCCTCTGCAAGAATCAGGTATCCGTCCGCCGACACGGGCACGATCAGTTCGACCGGCGTGGCGCCGCCGATGACGAGCGAGAGCTGGTCCCCGGGGCCAAGTACGTACGTGCGTTCGTCGACGGCGCCTTCGAGCACCAGGAGGCTACTCAGCGGCGAGGTGCTATCCAGCTGCTGGCGGATCTGGTTGGCCCGAATGGGCGGGCCTTCGCCCATGCGGTTCAGCATGGTCAGCCGGTTGCCCACCGTTTGCGCCATGACGACCGGGGTGACCGTAAACACGAAAACCATGGCCACGAACGACGTGAACAAGGCGATCTGCTTCGATTTCAGCATGCGAAAAGGGGTTCTTACATCCAGTGGAGAGCGGCGCTCGCACCCTTAGGCGATGGAATGGCCGGTCGATTCGTCGTAGCGTCTGAAGAATAGGCGATGCGGTGGGCTGGCTCGGGGCGCGATCGGGTTGGATCGACTTTCGCATGCGGGGGCGGAACCTGCAACGCGGAAGGTACGGTAACTGTCTGCATCGCGCAAAGATTCTTCCGCGAAGAGTTTACCAAAAGCCCCTGTACACGTGCCCATTGCCCGTTCTGCCCCTGCCAAGATCAATCTCGGCCTCCATGTGCTGCGCCGGCGCCCGGACGCCTACCACGATCTCGAAACGGTGTTTCTGCGCATCGGATGGGCCGACGCCGTGCAGGTCGAGCCGGCGCCAGACCTCCGGTTTACCTGCTCCGACCCGACGCTCCCGGCGGACGACGCCAACCTCTGCGTCCGCGCCGCTCGGGCGCTCGCAGCCCGGGCCGGCGTCGCGCCCGCGGCCCGGATCCATCTGGAGAAACGGGTGCCCTATGGCGCCGGACTCGGCGGGGGATCGAGCGACGCCGCCGCCACGCTCCGGTTGCTCGACGCGCTCTGGAACACCGGGCTGGGCCAGGCCGACCTGCACGCACTCGCCGCCGGCCTCGGGTCCGACGTCCCCTTTTTCCTCGGCGAGCCGGCGGCCTTCGGCTCGGGGCGCGGCGAAATCCTGGAACCCCTGACGGACCCGAACGGGGAGCCCTATCGATGCCCCTACTACCTCGTCGTCGTCAAGCCCGACATCGCCGTGGGCACCGCCGACGCCTACCGCTGGATCACCCCGTCGGCGGCCGGCCGGCCCGATCTGCGCGCACTCGTCGCCGGCAACGACCTCGCCCGGTGGCGTCTCGAATTGGTGAATGATTTTGAGAAGCCCGTCTTCGATCGATACCCGTCGTTGCGGGCGATCCGGGATGGCCTCCTCGCCGACGGCGCCGGTTATGCGGCCATGTCCGGTTCCGGATCGGCGCTGTTCGGACTGTTTCCATCCCCGGAATCCGGGCGTCTGGCGGCGATTCGCTGGGAGCACGCCGGCCGGCATGTGTGGCACGGCTGGCCGGATGCCGGCGACCTCCCCGGATAGGACGCCCGGCGCGTGCCGGGAAGCCGGTCTTCGGCGCTATTTTTGCGTTTGCTAACGAACCCGCGCTCCGGTGAAATGAGCGGCCGAGTGTCGGGTGACCCATCGCGTGCTGGTATTTCGCCCCTGACCAACTCCCCTGGAGGATTCTAGCCCATGAGACGGTTCGTTCCCGTCGTGCTGTTGGTGTGCGGTACACTGACGGCCGGCGCCCAATCCCCGACTCCCGACGTACAGGCGCTGCAGACGCGCATCGACAGCCTGCAGCATGTTCGCGACGGCCTGCAAACGGCCTTACTGGATGTGGACGGTCAGCTCGAACGGTTGCGCGCCGAGCAGCGCCGGATCGAGTTCGAGCAGCTCGAATCGGCCGATGTCGTGCTGCAGACCAACATGGACGCCAGCATGCGCTCGCTGCCGTCGCCGGCCTCGCGCGTCGTGCAGCTCGTGCCCGCCGGCACGCCGCTGGCCGCGATCGACTTCGAGGGGGCCTACTGGAAGGTGCGTTTCGAGGGGCGCGAGGGATGGATCATGCGCGTCTTCGTCGACGAAGGCCCCACGGCCGACGCCTTCAAAAAACTCATCGCCGAGCGGGGCCGGCTTACGACCGATGAGAGCGAGATGCACTGGGACTGGCGCGCGGAAGCGGAGGGGAAGCCCCTCCTGATCACCTCGTTCGGCGTCCATCCCCCCAACAGCGCCGGCGGCATAGCGGCGTATTATACGGTCGCCCAGATCGACTCCTCCAGCGTCATCCGCGATATCACGCTCCACGTGACGCCCTATGACGCTTCGGGCAAGAAGCAGACGAGCCACTCGGGCGTGTCCACGCGCCCGCTCCGCCGCTTCGGCCCCATCAGTGCGGGCGAGCGGCAGTTTGACTTCGAGAATGTGTGGTACAACGAAGCCATCCAGTGCATCGTCGTCGACCGCATCGACGTCACCTACACGAATGGACGCTACGCGTCGTACAGCCGCAATGTCGACGACGTCCTGAGCAGCCGGGTCGACAACGACTGCGCGGTGACGGCCGCGCACGTCGAGTGATCGGCTATTCTTCCTCGTCCGCCGGCGGCAAGTAGGCGCCGAGGTCCAGTTCGAGGTAGGCGAGCAGGATGTCCAGCGCCCAGGTCTGGTTCTCGATGCCGCTCCATTCGTAGCCTTTTACCACCTCGTCGGCCACGACATCCCAGGCTACCGTCCAGTCCTTGAATACGTGAAACGAGAACTGGTGCTCGTCGGTCTCGAAATACAACGCGCCTTCATCCGGGTCGTAAAACGAATCCGCCCGCCCGTCCGTCCGCGCCATGTCGGCGGCCAGGACGAGCAGGGGCACCTTGAAGCGGTAGTCCATCTTGACGACGCGCTTGGCCTCGCTGTTCAGGTAATTGGCGAGCACGATGCAGCCATCGCTGCACGTCAGGGCGACCCGCGCGGCGTCGCGCGTGACTTCATCGGCTTCGATGAGGTTCAACGCGGCCTCGACGGCCGGCCAGACGGCGATCTGCTCCGCCTCGGCCGAGATGCCTTCCTTGCGCGGGGGGGTGACGGTAATCTCCTCGGGATTCATGATCGGGTTGAGGGTTGATGCTTCCAGCGATGTCTATTGCGCGGCGACACGGTGCAAACGGGGCGTGCCGGCCGCGCTAGGAGTCAAGGTCCTGTCGGTTCGTGGTGATCGCGTTCTCGAGCGCCAACCCGCGTTCGAGCAAATCGTCCTCGATCTCGGCAAGGTTGGCGTGTTGGGCGATGTACTGGCGCATGGCGTCTTCGAGCGTCGACTCGCGCGTCACGACGGTTCGCCGTTCGCGTTCCACCGGATCGACGACGCGTTCGATGGCGGCGACGGCGTAGGCGTCCTTCAGGGCGCCGCGGATCCGTTCGGCATCGACGAGGGCGACGTTGGCCTCGCTGACCCGGTAGCGCACCCGCACCACGGCGTCGGCGACACGTTCGCGTTCGATGGCGGCGAGAATGAGGCTCGTTGGATCCAATTCGTCACGCGCATCCACGCTCACGGCGATAAATCTGCGATAGGGCGTTTCGATATAGGAGTATGTTGTCGATTTGCCGTTTTTGCCGGTTTCGATGTCGACGATCACGAAGCCTTTGGGCTGATCCCATTCCTTGAAAGAGATGCATTCGATGCTGCCGCAATAGACGACGGGCGGCGTGTGGCCCTCGTTCCGATCCTGGAAGCGGTGGATATGCCCGAGCGCCACATAGTCGATCGGCGCGCGCGCCAGCTGGCTGACTGTGAACTTGGGCTCGTGCGCGATGAGGCTGGTTTGCTCGGAGCCCGACATCTCGGCGCCCTGGACGGTGAAGTGCGCGGCGAGGACGGTCGGCAGCGCGGGATCGATTTCGGTCAGGCAGGCCTCCAGAAAATCGAGATAGGCCTGCTCGATGTAGGCGCGGACTTCGGTCGGGGTCTTTTTGCGGAAGACCTCGCGCGAGAGCAGCATGCTGCGGATGGGCCACGGCATCGCGATGAGCTGCAGCGGGCCGGCCTTGGTCTGGATCGTCGCCCAGTCGGCCTTCCGGAACACCTGGATGTCGCCTTCGAGAAACGGATAGATGTCGAGCGCCGACGCCTTGCCGTAGGAGACAGGGTGATCGTGATTGCCCACGATCATGGCGATCGGGATCTGGTGTTCGGCGAGCGGACGGAGGCACTCGGCGAAGGCGCGTTGCTGCGTGGGCGTGGGGTCTGCCGTGCGGTAGGCGTCGCCGCAGAACAGGAAGAGGTCGACCTGTTCGGCGATGGCGCGTTCGACCATATACGCGAACGAGCGCTTGAAATCGAGCAAGCGCGTATTCAACCCCGTTTCAGGATCGATCCGCCCGAAGCTGTTGCTCCCGAAGTGGATATCCGCCGTATGGAGAAACTTCACGGTGACAGGCTCCGCGTGCGGCCGCTAGAGAAGGAGGTTACCAGATGACGCGACGCTCGTCCCGGTTCTGGGTCGGCAGTGCTTCTTCCGATCCGGAGTTGGCGTAGTCCAGGGGCAGGGGGAACGTCTCCTTGCTCAGCCGGCCCTCATCGGCCAGCTTGCGCGTGTAGCTGCCCACCAGGAACAGCGCGTTGTGCGCCCCCTGGCCCCACCAGTTGGTTCGGAACGTGACCCGCTGGTCGTTCCAGCCGACCCAGGCGCCGGTCACGAGGTCCGGATGCATTAGCATGAACCACCCGTCGGCGCTGTTCTGGGTCGTGCCCGTCTTGCCGGCGAAGTCGTAGTCGTTGAGCTGGTACTGGAATCGGATGCGCGCGCCGGTGCCGCCGGTGTCGACGACGCCGCGCATCATGTCGATCACCTTGTAGGCGGTCTGGTCGCTCAGCGCCTCGTTCGGCTGCGGTCGCGCCTCGTACAGCACGTTCCCGAGCTGGTCCTCGATGCGGGTGACGACGGTCGGCTCGTAATACAGGCCGCCGTTCGCGAGCGTGCTGTACGCGGTCGTGAGTTCGAGCAGCGTGACGTTGCTCGTGCCGAGGGCGAGCGACGGCACCTCGTTGAGCGGGCTCTTGATGCCCATCCAGCGCGCGTAGTCCGCCACCGTCGGGGCGCCCACCTGGAGGATGAGCTGGCCGGTGATCGTGTTGAGCGAATATTTGAGGCCTTCGCGGAGCGTCATCCAGCGGTTGGAGTAGCCGCCGTCGGAGTTGGTCGGGCTCCATTCGTTGCCGAGGGCATCCGACCAGTAGAAGAGCGTGTCCTTGAACGTGTGCTGGGGCGAATAGCCGTTGTCGATGGCGGCGATATAGACGAAAGGCTTGAACGTGGAGCCCGGCTGCCGGCGGGCCTTCGCCACGTGGTCGTACCAGTCGTCCGCCAGGTTGCGGCCGCCGACCCACGCCTTGACGTACCCGTTGCGCGGGTCGATCGAGACGAGGCCGGCCTCGAGACGCGACTTGTCGGTTTTCAGCGCGGCCATGTATTCGTCGTTGCGCATCAGCGAATCGATGGCGGCATTTTCCGACATGCCGTCCACCTTGACCAGCTGCCGATACGCCTCGGATTCGCGGATGAAGCTGCGCAGCGTGTCCGAATACATCCGCCAGAACGAGCTGAAGGGCGTGAAATCCTTCTGCTTGAGATAGTCCTCGACGACCATGCTGTACGGGGTGCTCCCGGCGCGGCGCCGGCTCCACTCGAAATCGACGACCGACTGCAGCCCGACCATCTGCTCGTCCACGGCGGAGCGGGCGAGCTCCTGCATCCGGGAATCGAGCGTGGTGAAGACGTAGAGACCGTCCGCGTAGAAGTCGTGGCCGTTGGCCTTGGACCAGTCGTTGAGCCACTGCCGGACGTATTCGGAGAAATAGGGTGCGGGTCCGCGGGTGATTTCGTTGGGGTTGAAGTCGGTGACGACGGGCTCCTCGCCGTGGATCGCGACGTAGTCCTCGCTGAGGTAGCCGTGTTTGATCATCTGCCCGAGCACGACGTTGCGCCGGCGACGGGCGTTCTCGGGGTTGCGGAGCGGGTTGTACAGGGTGATCCCCTTGAGCAGGCCGATCAGGGTGGCGCTCTGGAGCGTGTCCAGCTCGGCGGCGCTGCGGTTGAAGAAGGTGCGCGCCGCGGCCTCGATGCCGAAGGCGTTGTTGCCGAACTCGACGGTGTTGAGATACATCTCCATGATCTCGTCCTTCGTGTACCGGCGCTCGAGTTCGACGGCCGTCAGCATCTCCCTCAGCTTGCGGCTGATGGTCTGCTCCTTCCCGATCTCCTTGTTGTAGAGGTTTCGGGCAAGCTGCATGGTGATGGTCGACCCGCCCTGGACGTCGCCGAGCACGGTCTTGATGGCCGCCGTGTGGAAGCGGTACAGGTCGATGCCCCAGTGATCGTAGAACCGGTGGTCTTCGGTCGCGATGAGGGCGTTGACCACGTTGCGGGAGATCTCGTCGCCGCTCACGGTGGAGCGGTTCTGGCGGGCATACCGCGCCAGTTCGACGCCGTCCGCCGAGTAGGCGATCGTAGCCAGCTGGAGCGCGGGGTTTTCCAGCTGCTCCATCGAAGGCAGGTCGTCGTCTCCCAGGCTGATCAGGTAGAAGCTGATGACGCTGAGGCCCAGGAGGAAGCAGGCGGTGAGGACGGAAAGGACGACGGCGGCCTGCACCTTTTTCCGGTCGCCCAGCCGGCGGTCGAGCACGCCGAGGATGCCCTTGCGCGGAGGCTGAGGGGAGGAGCCGTGCGAGGAACGACCGTCGTGCGCCGCCTTGGTGCGTCGCAGGTCCGGGTTGTTGAAATATTCCCTGAGTTCCTCTTCGGTATAAGGCCAGTCTTCGGACATCGGTGCGAACGGCGAAAGTTGGGTGACGGAGGAGGTGTCTTCGGGTCGGTGCGGTTGTGCGGCAGGCCGGCGGATTCAGGTCGCCATTCCGGGCTGCTCGAAAGGACTCTCAACGTCCTGAGCGTGGCTCCCGTTCCATTGCTGTAGGCGAATCCCCGATTCGTCCAGTATAGCAAAAGTGCGCGTGGTTCGCCAGCAGCCGGTGTTTATGTAGACGCCCTCCGGCCAGCGGGTCAGCTCGGGTTCGTGGCTATGCCCCATGAAGACCGCCTGGGCGCCGCCGCGCCCGAGGATCGCGCGGGCCGTCTCGCGGAGGGCGCGCGTCACGCCCGGGTTGATGACATCCGTATGCGTGCGACCGAGCACCCATCGTGCCAGACGCATGCCGGCGTCGGCCGGCAGGAGGTTGCGGTAGAGCCACACCGGCACGGGATGGCGGAGCAGCGTCTTGAGCGCCGCATAGAGCGGAACGCGGGAGCCGAACTGGTCGCCATGCGCGAGCAGGCAGGTGGTGTCGTTCCACGTCAGCCGGTATTCGCCGAAAAGGACCTCGACGCCGATTTCCTCCGCCATATAATCGAGATGCCACGGGTCGTGGTTGCCGACGACGTAGAGGACCCGCCGGCCCCGGTCGACCCACTCGGCCAGCAACCCGAGCAGACGGACGCATCCCTTTGGAACGAGGTGACGGTATTCGATGTACTGGTCGAAAACGTCCCCGAGCAGGACCAGATGCGTCGCGTGCGCTTCATAATGACGCAGGCATTGGATCAGGGCCGCTTCGTGTTCCCTCTCGGTTTGCGGATCGCCCCGGCCGAAATGCATGTCCGATATAAAAAGGACCAACGTGGTGATGGATTTTGCGTATCGGTGAGATCGCTGAGTGTAGTGCGTAACCCGACCCCGGGTCGGGCGTAGTTAAAGCAGTATAAGAAGTGTAACAGAGCCTTCCCACATGTATCAGGATACCTACCGGCCGCAGTTCCAGTTCTCGGTCTTTCCGCCCGTTCTGAAAAACCTGCTGATCATCAACGGGCTGTTTTTTCTGGGGCAGATGGCGTACAACAGTCCGCTGTCGCTGTTTCTGGAACACTGGTTTGCGCTCTGGCCGCTGGGTGCGCCGGATGTGCTGCTCACGCCGGCCGGCCCGCGTTCGATGGCGAACTTCTGGCCGTGGCAGCTGGTGACGTACGGGTTTCTCCACGGCGACTTTTTCCACCTCCTGTTTAATATGTTCGCCCTGTGGATGTTTGGCGTGCAGCTGGAAAATACCTGGGGATCCCGCCGTTTCGGCATCTTCTATTTTATCTGCGTCATTGGCGCCGGCCTCGTTCAGCTCGCCGTCCAGTATGTGACCGGGTCGTACGCCGTCACGATCGGCGCGTCGGGCGGGGTGTACGGGGTGCTGATGGCGTTCGGCATGACCTACCCCAACCAGATCATCTACCTGAACTTCTTCATTCCGGTGAAGGCCAAATGGTTTGTGCTGGGCATGGGCCTCATTTCGCTCTTCTCGGGAGCGACCGGCGCATCGGCCGGCGTGGCGCATTTTGCCCATCTGGGCGGCATGGTTTTTGGATTCCTGCTGCTGCTTTACTGGCGCGGCAAGCTGCCCGTTCGACCCGGGAAAATCATGCATTGAACCTGCGCTGCGCCGGTAGGGATTGTGGCCACCAAAGGGGCGTGAAGGACATAATAGCTCCGGAACGGGCTGGATGAAATCCTCCGTTTCAGTAAACCTTCTCGACCCTGAGTTGTACTACCACCCGACAGGCAACAGGTCGCGCGCGTCGTTCGTCGCGGGCGTTGCGGCGTGCCGGTTCGCGCAGAAAAAGGGCGATTCGACTATAATAAACGGCTCGCTGCATCCGCCTTGCGCTTCAAAAACGCATGCGGGGCGCCTGCGAGATGACACGGAAGGCCTGGAACGCAACGCGCATCGAGTGGCCGGCGCGAGGGGAGGCCGGCCGGTTTGTGGATTAGCTGAATGAACGCTGTGAATCAATTCCAATCCTGGTATCGCATGCAGCCGCCGGCGCTACGCGCGCTGCTGACGATCAACGTCGTTCTGTACGGCGCATGGCTGATTCTGCGCTTCGTGCCGGCCGTAGGCGGGTTCATGTATTCCCAGCTGGCGCTCAATGCCGACCTGGGCACCGTCCTCTTCAAACCCTGGCAATTCATTACCTATAACTTCCTCCACCTCGGCACGAATTTCTGGGGGCTGATCCACATCCTCTTCAACATGCTGTGGCTGGTCTGGATCGGGCGGGAATACGAGGAGCTGCATGGCTCCCATCGGCTCCTGGCCGCCTATCTGATCACCGGCGTGGGCGGCGGCCTGCTGACGGTGCTGCTGCACGCGCTCTTTCCCTCCGTCGCGGCCTTCGGCGGCATCGTGTACGGCGCCTCGGCGTCCGTGCTGGGCATCATGACCGTCGTCGCCATCCTGTATCCCTTCAAGACGGTCGGCCTCATCCTGATCGGCAACATCCGGCTGCTTTATCTCGTGATCGCGGTGCTCGTCCTGAACGTGGTCTTTATGTCGGATAGCAATACCGCCGTCGCCGCGCACCTCGGCGGCGCGCTGTTCGGGTTTTTGTTCGCCAAGGCGGAGTCGAGCGGCGTGGATCTCTCGTCCTGGACGCGCATCTTTTTCCGGCAACGCAGCGTCGGCCGCGGCGCATCGGCCGGGCGCGGGCGCAGCGCGCAGCAGGAGGGGATGCTGAAGCGGATCGAGAACTGGCTCGCAACGCGCAACACGCGCAAAGCCCCCAAGTCGGCCCCACCCTCGGTCGCGCGTTCCGCCTCCATCGAAGTGGAGCTTGAAGTGGTGGAGCCAACGCTGGAGAATGAGGTGGACCGCATCCTCGACAAGATCAGCGCCAAGGGGTACGACGCCCTGACAGCCGAAGAAAAGCGGATTCTGTTCGAAGCCAGCCAGCGTTGACGATCGCGTGAAACCCTCGGTACGCCGTATCCGAACGTGGGTGTTCCTTGCGCTGGACGCAGGACTGCTGGCGGCCTTTCTGGGGGGCTACCTGGGGCGTTACGTTCACCCCTCCTGGTTCTGGTGGTTTCAACTCCTGGCCATCGCGCTGCCCTACGTCGCAACGGCCCTCGTGCCGGCTACCGTCGCTGTCGCCTTCGCGCGCCGCAAGGGCTGGCTTCGGGTCCACCTCGCCGCGCTGCTGCTGGCGGCGATCCGGTTTTTTCCATTCCACGGGACGGCGGAAGCAGCCGGCGAGCTGCGCATGCTTTCGTTCAACATCGGCCACCTGGAGCCGTTTACCGCCGCCCAGAGCGAAGATGTGCTCCTCGCGCTGACCGACGACATCGAATCCGATCTGTACGTCCTCCAGGATCTGCTCATCCGCTACCGCCGGCGGGAGCAGCGCATCGTCAACTACCCGAACCTCGAAGGGCACCTCGAAGACGCCGGCGTAACCGTGCACGCCGAAGGCGCTCATCGCATCGAAACGACGTTCCAGCCGGTCTGGGCGCGCACCGAGCGCGTCCGCCTGCTCGAGGAGGAGCGGATCAAAATGGCGACGGACGACTCGGTGTCGATGGGCGTCACCCGCGTCCGGTTCGCCTGGGAAGGACGCGAGGCCGTCCTGTACAACGTCCACCTGCGGACATTCGGGATGCGCAAGCCCTGGAACGACGCGGAGCGCAGCCTGCTGTCGATCGCGTTCTGGCGCTCCTATCTCGGCCAGTACCGGCAAGCCTTCCTGCTCCGGGCGATCGAAAGCGAGAGCATCCGGGCGCTGATGGATCGCGAGACCCTGCCCGTGATCGTCAGCGGCGATTTCAATAGCACCGTCCACAACTGGTCGTATTACCACCTCGCGCGCGGCATGCAGGACGCCTTTGTCGTCGCCGGCAGCGGGTTCGGCAACACCTACCATTCGCACTACCCCATGGTCCGCATCGATCATGTGCTCGCCTCGAAAGCGTGGGCGATCCGGGAGGCGGAGGTCGTGCGTTCGATCACCTACTCGGACCATCTCCCGCTGCGCGTCGTCCTCGGCTGGCGCGTGGAGTAGGGCCGGCCGGCGCTGTGTCTGCCGGCCGTCTCGCGTGTAACAGCCCAACAGACCGGCAACCTCCGGGCGGAGGCTGTCGTTGAAGCCCACCGTATCGCTCGTACCAACAGCTTCTTGCTATGAAACGTCCCCGTCGTATGTCGCGCGCCGTCCAGGTTGGATCTGTCCAGATCGGCGGTGGCGCCCCGATCTCCGTGCAGTCGATGACGGTATCGAAAACCCACGACGTCGACATCTGCCTCGCCGAGATCCGGGGGCTGGCCGAAGCCGGCGCCGATATCGTGCGCGTCGCCGTGCCGCGTCCGGAAGACGCCGAGGCGCTGGCGGACATCGTGCAGGGGTCGCCGGTGCCCATCGTGGCGGACATCCATTTCAACTACCAGTACGCGCTCAAGGCGATCGCTTCCGGCGTGGCGAAGGTGCGGATCAACCCCGGCAACATCGGCAAACCCGAATGGGAGCGCGAGGTGCTGCTGGCGGCCAAGGACGCGGGGATCCCGATCCGGATCGGCGTCAATTCGGGCTCGCTCGAACGCGATATCCTGGACAAATACGGATACCCGCAGCCCGAAGCGCTGTACGAGAGTGCCATGCGGCACGTGGAGATCTGCGCCGCGAACGGTTTCGAGGACCTCGTGATCTCGGTGAAGCACTCCGACGTGTATTTCATGATCCAGGCCTATAAACTGCTCGCCGAACGGACCGACTTCCCGCTGCATCTCGGGGTCACGGAGTCGGGCACACTCAGCTCCGGCACGGTAAAAAGCTCCATCGGGATCGGCGCCCTGCTCGCGGAAGGCATCGGGGACACGATCCGGGTATCGCTGACCACCGACTCCGTCAAGGAGGTGGAAGTGGGGCACCAGATCCTCAAATCGCTGCGGCTCGGCCGGCCCGGCGTCAACATCATCGCCTGCCCGACCTGCGGCCGCCTGGAAGTCGACCTCTTCCGCATCGCCGAGGAAGTCGAGTCCGCCATCAAGGCCCGGCGGTTCGAGAAGGACCTCAACGTGGCGCTGATGGGGTGTGCGGTGAACGGACCCGGCGAGGCGGCCGGCGCCGACCTCGGTGTGGCATGCGGCCGCGGCCGCGCGCACCTCTTCAAAAAGGGCAAAATCGTGAAGACGATCGAGGAGGGCGGCATCGTCGATGCCATTCTCGAAGCCATCGAGCAGTGGGAAGTCGCGCCGACCCCGTCCACGCCCGCCTAACCTCAAGGGCAATTCATAATCGCTCCCTTGATCTTCGCATTACCTTTTCATTACTTCTGGCGCATGGTTCATGTAAGCGCTTACATGATTCCGGGATTCAGCTGATTTTATCGTGATTTATCGTGCGTCGGCCGCGCAGAGGCCGGCGAAGGACATGCGGCAGGAAGCGACCATCTACGACATTGCGAAAGCCGCCGGCGTCTCGATCGCCACGGTATCGCGCGTATTCAACAACAGTCCGCGTGTCTCTGCCGCCACGCGCGACCGCGTTTGCGCCAGCGCGCGCGAACTGGGTTACGTTCCCCATCCTTCGGCCCGCAGCCTGGCGCGCCGCCAGTCGCACTGGATCTCGGCGGTCATCCCGATGATGACCAGCTACTTCTATCTGGAAGTGCTGCGCGGGGTGCAGGACAGCCTGCTGTGCAGCGATTTTGACCTCGTGGTCCACAGCGCGGCCTCGATGGAGACCATCGACGACCAGCTGACCGGTGTATTGCAGCGCGGCCGTTCGGCCGGCGTGCTGCTTTTCAGCACGCCCCTGGAAGCCGATCGCCTGTCGATGCTCCGCGCCACCCGCCAGCCCGTCGTGCTGGTCGACGTCTATCACAGCGCCTTCGATTCGGTGTCGATCGACAACGAACTGGGCGGCTACATGGCGACCCGGCATCTGATCGAGCAGGGGTATCGCCGCATCGGCATCGTCACGGCGAATGTCGCCTCGGTGCCTTCCGTCGAGCGGGCCCAGGGGTATCGCCGCGCGTTGCGCGAAGCCGGCATCCCGTTCGAGGAAGCCCTCGTCCACGCCTCGGACGATCCGGATTACCACGGCTTCACCGAGGATGCGGGGCGGGTGGCGATGGAGTCGTTTCTGGAGATGGATGCCCCGCCCGACGCCGTGTTTGCGGTATCGGACATCCAGGCGCTCGGCGCGATGCAGGTCGTGCAGGAGCGCGGCGTGCAGGGGATCGGGCTGATCGGGTTCGACGACATCATGATCAGCAAATACGTCGGGCTCTCCACGCTGCGTCAGCCGATGTACGAAATGGGGCGCGTGGCGCTTGAAAAGCTGCTCCGCCGCATCGAGACGCCCGAGCGTCCGATCTCACAGACTCATTTTAACCCCCGGCTCGTGCCGCGCGCGAGCAGCGCGCCGGCCTCTCGCGAGTCGCTCGTCGCCTCCGGGCAGGGGATCACGTTTGCCTGACCATGCTGCGCCCCGTATTCGCCATAGCCTTCGCCCTTGTCCTCGCCGCCGCGCCGGCGTTGATCGGGTGCCGCGCCGCCGATACGGTGCCGGAAGCGCTACCGACCGTTGCGCGGGTCGGCGATGAGCCGATCGATGCTGAGGAGTTTCGCAACCGGTATGTAGGGTATCTGCTCGCAACCGGGTTGCAGGATCTCCCTCGTCATCGCAATCACGTACTCAATACACTCATCGCCGAACGCTTGCTGGTGCGCGAGGCGAGGGACGCCGGCGTGGAGCAGCGACCCGCTTATGCGGAGGCGGCCGAACGCATCCGCCAGAAACTGCTGATCGAGCTGTACGTGCAACGCGCGCTTTACGATACCCTGCGCATCGCCGAGGAAGACCTCGAAGCCATGTTTGTACGGGCGAATACGACCGTACAAGCGCGGCACCTCTACGCGCGGACGCTCGAGGAGGCGCAGCGCCTTCGCCGGCGGCTCGATGCCGGCGACACGTTCGAGCAACTCGCGAAGGAGGTGTTTGCCGATACGGCGCTCGCGCATCACGGTGGGGCGGTCGGCGCGTTCAGCATCGACGAGATGGATCCCGCCTTCGAGGATGCCGCCTTTACCCTGGAGATCGGGGCCGTGTCCGACCCGGTGCGGACGCAGACCGGGTATTCGATCATCCGCGTGGACGATCGTTTTACCAAACCGTTGCTGACGGAAGGGGAGTACGCGGCGCGTCGGGATCGCATCCAGCACTATGTAACCTATCGCCGGAAGACGGCCGCGCGCACGGCGCATGCCCACGATCTGGCGGCCGCGCTGGCGCCGGCGTACAACGAAGAGGCGCTGGATCGGCTCGTCGGCCAGATCACGGGGGCGTCCGTGGCGCAGGGATCGGAGGCGGGCTGGCTGAACGGTGCGCTCGTGACGTTCGGGGAGCCCGGTGACCGGCGGACCTGGAGCGTCGCCCAGTTCCGGGATGCCGCCGGCTCCACCAGCGAGGCGCAGCGCGCCGCCGTGGTCGATCGGCCAACGCTCTGCGCGTTCATCGAAGGGCTGCTCGTCCGCGACGCCATGTTGCGGCGGGCCGAGGCCATGCGGCTCGACCGGGAGCCGGCGTTTGCCGAGGCGTTCGATGCCGCCGCGAGGGACTGGATCCGGGAAGAGGTCATGCGCGACCTGCGCCGCGCCGCGCCGGTGCCCGAGGACTCCGTCCAGGCCTATTTCGCACGCTACGGCGCCGAGTTCACCGAGCCGGCGCGCGTCCACGTGTCGGAAATCCTGGTCGACACCCGGGCCGAAGCCGACCGCCTGCGCGGCCAGGCGACGCCGGCGACGTTCGCCGCGCTAGCCCGGTCCCACTCGCAGCGCCCGGGCGCCGCCGCGACGGGGGGCGACATGGGGTTCGCGTCGGCCGATCAGCTCGGTGTCCTGGCGGATCGGGTGTTTGCGGCGTCCCCCGGGACGTTGCTCGGACCGATCGAGCTGGAGGGGCATTATGTGCTTTTGCTGGTGGGCGAGCGCAAGGATGGGCGGCCGATGGCCTTCGACGAGGCGCGCCCGCTGATTGAGGAACGTTTGCGCAGCGATTCGATGGACCGCGTCCTCCGGGACCGCATCGAGCAGTTGCGCAGCGGCAGCGACATCGTGATCGATGAACAGCTGCTATCACAGATGGCGATCAAGAAAACTCATGCATAAAGGGAACGAGCTCATGCTCGAGACGAAACGAATGGGACGTGTCGTGTTGCTGATGCTGGTGTTGGCCGGCGCCGGCATGACGGCGATGGCCCAGACAGGAAAAATCGCCGGCCGCGTGATCGAGGCCTCCACGGGCGAACCGCTGCCGGGGGTCAACGTCTTCATCGAGGGCACCACGCGGGGCAGCACGACCGACCTGGACGGCCAGTACGTGATGATCGGCGTGCGGCCCGGCACCTACACCATCATCGCTTCCTTCATCGGCTTCGCCACCGAACGGCGCGAGGGGGTGGGCGTGAACCTGGATCTGACGACGACCGTCGATTTCTCGCTGCGCGAAGAAGTGATCCAGGGCGAAGAAATCATCGTCACCGCCGACGCCATCGCGGTCCGGAAAGACGTGACGAGTTCGGAGGCGCGCGTCACGGCCGACAAGATCGAGCAGTTGCCGGCGACGGAGTTGGGACAGATCCTGGAAGTCCAGGCCGGCATCACCAACCGCGACGGGTTGCATATCCGGGGCGGCCGCAGCAGCGAGGTGCTCTTCATGGTGGATGGCGTGCCCGTTTCCGACAGCTATGACGGCTCGCAGGCCGTGCAGCTCGAAAACGACGGCATCCAGGAGCTGCAGGTGATCTCCGGCACGTTCAACGCCGAGTACGGCAACGCCATGTCCGGCGTCATCAACGTGGTGACCAAGGAGGGCAGCGGCGACCGGTTTACCGGCTCGGCCGAGGTGTACACCGGATCCTACGTCGTTTCGCACAGCGACGACGGCGCCGCGTTTTTGCGCGGCACCCGGGTGGCCGAGCTGCAGGACCCCAAAACGGGCGTCCTCTATCGCGGCGTCGACCCGTATTCATACCTGTCGATCCAGCCAACCCAGTTCCAGAACGCCAAACTCTCACTCGAAGGACCGATCGTGGGCGACAAGGTGACGTTCTTCGCGCTCGGGCGCTATTTCAAGAACGACGGATGGCTCTACGGAGCGCGCCTCTTCAACGTGGACGGCACCCGCGGCGACAGCGCGCTCGTGCCCATGAACTCGTCCGAAAAATTCAGCTGGCAATCCAACATCCGCTTCCGGCTGGGTAAAAACGTGACCCTCAACGCCATCGGGCTGGGTTCGATCAATACGAACGATGACCTGGGAGCGAGCGGTTATCTGCCCTATCGCTGGAATCCGGACGGGATCCGCACGTACTTCGACAACGGGTACGATGCGAAACTCAAGCTCACGCATATCCTGAGTCCGCGCACGTTCTACACGCTGGACGTGGCGACCTTTTACCGGAAAGCAGAATCGTATCTGTACGAGGATCTCAACGACCCGCGGTACAACGACTGGCTCATCAGTCCGCCCGATTCGGTGTTGACGGGCGGCGGACGTTTTCTGCGGGGCGGCACCGATCTCGGGCGTTTCCAGCGCTCGACCCGCTCGTACATGGTCAAGTTCGACCTTTCCAGTCAGATCGGGCAGCACCACCTCGTGAAAGGGGGGATACTGGGGCGTGTCGACCAGCTGGACTTCGAGGCGTTCGGTCTGATTCCGGCCATCGACCCCAGCGGCAATCCGGTCGTCCCGTTCCAGCCGGCGGTGCCGGTCGAGACGTCCTCCGACTTCAACGCGTTCGACAACGCGGAGCCGCTCACGCTGAGCGGCTATATCCAGGACAAGCTGGAGTTCGACAGCTTTATCGTCAACGCCGGCCTCCGCGTGGACTATTTCGATTCGCGCGCGCAGCTGCCGGCCGACTCCGAGGATCCGAACATCTTCAACCCGCTGAAGAAGATCAACCGGTTCCGCGACACCAACGGCGACGGGGTGATCACCGTCGACGAGGAAGTGGCCTCCAACGCCCTCACCGTCGCCGATCGCGAAGCGTACTGGTACACCGACGCCGACCCGAAGGTGCAGGTGTCGCCGCGCCTCGGTGTCGCTTACCCGATCACCGCCGAAGGGGTCATCCATTTCTCGTTCGGGCTCTTCCTGCAGATCCCTACGCTGAACAACCTGTTCGACAATTCGAACTACAAACTGCCCACGCTGTCCGGCTTCTACGGTCCGTTCGGCAATCCGAACCTCAAGGCCCAGAAGACGACGATGTACGAAATCGGCTTCAAACAGGGGTTCGGGGCCGGCAAGTACGTGGTCGATATGACGGCGTATTACCGCGACGTCCGCAACTGGGTGTCGACGTCCACGCTCATCGCCTCGGCCCTGCCCGGCGTGAACTACGTCATCTACACCAACCGCGACTACGCCAATACGCGGGGCTTCACGGTCACGCTGTCGCGGCCCTACCAGCAGAACTACGGGTTCGATTTCAGCTACACCTACCAGGTGGTGGAGGGGTCGAATTCCAACCCGGCGGACGAGTTTTTCTCGCTCCAGGGCAACAACCAGCCTACGCTGGCGCTGCTCCCGCTGAACTGGGATCAGCGGCATAAGGTCGCCGGCGCTATTTACGGCGGCGCCGGGGGATGGAATGCCTCGTTGCGGCTGCGCCTCGAGTCGGGCTTCCCGTACACGCCTTCGTTCCCGTCGGCTTCGATCGTGGGCAACGACGTGCAGCCGGAGTTTTCGACGAACTCCCGCCGGCTTCCGGCGGCCTACGAAGCCGACCTCACGGTCAGCAAAACGTTCGATACGGGCCGGCTGAAGCCCCGCGTGTACGTCGAGGTGTTCAACCTGCTCGATACGCGCAACGTCACCGCCGTGTATTCCGACACCGGCTTGCCCGACCTCACGCTCGAGCAGTTCCGGCAGGGTTCCGTGGATCCGGGCTTCTGGATCCAACCCGGTTTTTATCGTGAGCCGCGCCGCGTGCAGCTCGGACTGGATTTCAGGTTTTAAGCGATGCGAAACATAGATCGTATGAACAACGGGTTACAGGTAACAGGTTGCTGGTTGCAGATGAGGGGGAGGGTGATCCTGTTCGCGGCACTCGCCCTGCTCGCGCCCGCCGGCGCGATGGCGCAGGGCGTGATCGACCGCAACCACATCCCGAGCGACGAACGCGTCGATCCGTTCGAGCGCCGCAGCGACGTCATCGACGGCAACAACATCCGCGCGACGATCACGAACTGGGCGCAGACGGCCAACTCGGGGAATCCGGGCGATTTCCTGTACGAATGGCCGAAAAACACGAACCGGATCTATATCGCGCTGACCCAGCTGTGGGTTGGCACCCAGGTGGTGGACAACGGCGGCAACGACCTCTGGGTCGTCGAAGTGTCCGACTTCCGCCGCAACCCGGTCGACGAAAACCGGTCCTGGACCTTCGAGCCCATCCGGGGCTACGTAAACCCCGCCGGCAGCGCCTTCGGCATAGCCCAGTCGGACGAGCCCGAGTCCTGGCCGGCGAGCTGGCCCGATAAACTCGACGACGCCGCCGATCCGGGATGGGCCGGCTCGTGGAACGGGTTCTTCGGGAAGGACAACTTCAATGCCGACCAGGAATTCTTCTACAAGGTCGGCGACGACCAGTACGACCGGTATCCGACCTATTTCCCCGACAGCACCGACCTCACCCGGAAGGGTCTCGGCCTCGTGACGGAGGTGCGCACCCTCGCCTGGAGCCAGATCCTGATCGACGATGTCGTCTTCCTGCTCCATGCCATCAAGAATGACGGCACGCAGGACCTCGACCGGGTCGGGTTCAGCCTCTGGCTGGCCGACCTCGTAGGCGGCGACTCGTCCGACGACATCCCGTTTTTCGACGTCCTCGAGGACGTGGCGTTCATGACCGACGCGGACGGGATCGGCACGGAGCCGTTCGGTTCCGACCCCGTCGGCGTGGCGGCCTTCGCCTTTCTCGAAACCCCCGGCAACGCGGTCGACCGCATCGACAACGACGCCGACGGTTCGACGCTCGCCAGCTGCACGCCGGATGTCGGCGAATGCAACAGCCCGGTGGTGCCGGCCTCGTTCCTGGTCGGCGAGAACCCGAACAACGGCGTCGACGACAATAACAACGGGTTGATCGACGAGAACACGACCCACATCCCGTTCTCGGGCGAGCAGGCCCAGAGCCCGGGCGTCGGGTATGCCGACTATATCGATAACGACGGCGACGGCGAGCAGGGCGGACCGACGGTCACGCAGACGATGATCGACGAGGCTGCCGGCGATGGCTTCCTGCGCTGGCCGCCCAATCCGCCGGCCGGCCGCGTACACCTCATCGGCGTCGATGCCGCCGACCTCGGCCGCGGGTTCAAGGACGGCATCGACAACGACGACTCCGCCCTCGCGCCGACGGCCAACTATCCGTATCTCTCCGAACCCGGCTCGCCGACGGTCACGCAGGCCATGGTGGATGCCGCCGCCGGCGATGCCTACCGGCGCTATCCCGTGCCGGGGACCAACATCGTGCTCTACGGCGTCGGCTCCGAGGACCTCGGCAAGGCCTATGCGGACGGCATCGACAACGATGGCGACGGCGCCATCGACGAGGGGATCGACGAAGGCATCGACGAGATGATCGACGAGAGCCGCGCGGACGGGATCGACAACGACGGCGACTGGAACCCGCTGCAGGACGACACCGGCCTCGACGGCGTGCCGTTCAACGGCGACGCCGGCGACGGCGACGGTGGCCCGACCTCCGGCGCCGGCACCGACTTCCCGGGCGAGCGCAATATCGACGTGACGGACGTGTCGGAATCCGACCAGATCGGTATCACCAACGTCCAGATCATCCCGGCCTTCACGCTCAACTTCAACAGCCAGTCGGACCGCTTCCTGTTCTTCTCCTTCATGATTCCGGGCGATTTCGACATCACGATCCCGGAGCCGGGCGAAAACGACCTGGTCGTGACGAGCAGCCTCTTCCCGCTCAAGGCCGGCCAGACGGAGCGCATCTCGATCTCTGTGCAGCTCGGCATCGATCAGGATCAGGTGGTCGATGCCCGCGACAAGGCGCTGTCCGCCTACCTCGAAGACTACCAGTTCGCCCAGGCCCCGATCACGCCGTCGCTGACGGTCGTGCCGGGTGACGGACGCGTCACGCTGTACTGGGACAGCGACGCCGAGGAGTCGTTCGACCAGTTCCTCGCCGGCCTGGGCCGCGAGCCCCGCGACTTCGAAGGGTACCGCGTCTACCGCTCCACCGACCCCGCCTTCCTCGACGCGACGGTGATCACCGACGGCTTCGGGAATCGTCTGCTCCGGAAGCCGATCGCCCAGTTCGACAAGATCGACAGCTTCGAGGGCTTCCATCCCGTCGATGTCAACGGCGTCAAGTTTTATCTGGGCAATAACCGGCAGGATGCCGGCGAGGACGAAAACGGCCTCACGCACGTCTTCGTCGACACCGACGTCACGAATGGCGTCACCTATTATTATGCGGTGACGGCGTACGACTTCGGGGCCACGGAGGAGCTGATTCCCCCGACCGAAACGCCGGTGCGCATCCGCCGGCTGCCCGACGGGCGGATCGAGACGGGGCGGAACGTCGCCGTCGCCGTGCCGGCGGCGCCGTCGGGCGGGTTTGTCGCGGCCGACATCGCCGGCCTGCAGCGCACGAAGGGCTTTACCTCCAGCCGGATCGCGTATAACATCGTCGATCCGCGCGCCGTCGACGCCGGGCACCAGTACCGGGTCTCGTTCGAGGATACGCTCATCGTCGGCGGCGCCAACGCCCCCGACACGCTGACGACGAAGAACTTCACGCTGACCGACCTCACGGCCAACCAGGTCATCCTCGACCGCTCCACAGCGTTCGGCGACGGCAAGGAGTTTCCCGTCTTTTCGGACGAGGGGGACCCCATCGGTTTTGAACTCATGTTCTTCCCCGAGCCCTTCATCGTCCTCAACAGCACCGAGACGAAGTGGAACCGGGCGGAGATCTACCCGATCGCCGTCGAGCCGTATCTGGCCGCCGGCTTCATCCGCGGGCTCCGCAACCCGGCCGACTACCGGGTCGAGGTCGTGGGCGACGGAGAGGGGCTGTCGACCGAATACGAAGTCCGCCGCCGGCTCACCCTGCCTTCGCGGCCGACCAACATCCGCGTGACGAACGTGTCGACGGGCCAGGAGGTGAAGTACGCGTTCTGGGATCTGACGGGCTCCGATTTCCAGGGCGCGACGTCGACCGCACCGGCGCGGTTCAGCGCCGACCCGGCCGTGTCCGAGAGCGACCGCATCATCATCATCGAGCCGGCGATCGGCAGCGGTGGCGAGGAGATCGTGACGTGGCAGTTCAGCCTCAATTTCGTGCTCCAGAACCGCGAAAATCCGGTCCAGGGCGACGCGATTGACATCAAGATCCGGAAGCCGTTCCTCTCGTCGGACGAGTTCGAGTTCACGGCGATGGGGCCGTCCACCGATGCGGCGCTGGCCGCCGATCAGCTGGAGAACATCCGGGTGGTGCCCAACCCCTACGTGGTTACGAACCGCTTCGAGCCGCTGAATCCGTTCTCGACGGGCCGTGGGCCCCGCGTCATCCAGTTTATCAATCTTCCTCCCCAGTGTACGATTCGCATCTTCACGGTGGGCGGCAAGCTCGTCCGGACCCTGGAGCACAACACCGGGGCGAACCAGGCGCTTACGCCGGCCGACCTGATGAACGGCATCGAGGAGTGGGATCTCGAAAGCGACGACAACCTGTCCGTCGCCTACGGGATCTACCTGTATCACATAGAAGCGCCGGGTATCGGCGAGCATGAGGGCACCTTTGCCATCATCAAGTAGGCGCGCCCGCATGCGCGCCGCGATCGTCGACCCAGCCCGGGCGGACCGCCGTCCGCCCCAACACAAGAAACCAATGCCAGCTACCCGATCATGCCTTGCGCTCGCCCTGCTGCTCTGCCTCGGAGCGGCGCCGGCCCACGCGCAGTTCGAAAGCCTCACCCGGGCCGTTACCAAGCGCGGGACCACGGCGGCTGATTTTTTGAGCATCCCGGTAGGGGCCCGCGCCACGGCCATGGGTAATGCCATTACCGCATCGGTGGACGACGCGACGTCGATCTACTGGAATCCCGCCGGCCTCGCCGGCATGCGCCAGGGCGCCGTGACGCTCGAGTATGCCGACTGGCTCGCCGGCCTCGACTTCAACTTCCTCTCCGTCTCCGTTCCGATGGGGAACGGCGCGATCGGCATCGGACTGACGTCCATGCGGACGCCCGACATGGAGGTGACGACGGTCGAGCAGCAGAACGGCACCGGGGAAACCTTCACCGCCGGCTCGTACGCGCTCGCGCTCAGCTACGCGCGCAACCTCACCGACCGGTTTTCGGTGGGCGGATCGGTCAAGGTCATCAACGAGCGCATCTGGAATTCGTCGGCGAGCGGGGTGGCGCTGGATATCGGCACCCTGTTCACCACGCCGTTCCGGGGCATCCGGCTCGGCGCGTCGATCACCAACTTCGGCAGCAAGATGCAGCTGTCCGGCGACGACCTGCTGATCGTCGTCGACATCGACCCGAACAACGAAGGCAACAACGAGAGCAACCGCGCGCTCCTGAAGACCGACCCGTACGACCTGCCGCTCACGATGCGGATCGGCTTGGCCGGCGAGGTGTTCGAGAACGAAAACAGCCGGCTCACGCTGGCCGTGGATGCCCTCAACCCGAACAACAGCGAGCAGTATGTAAACCTGGGCGCCGAACTGGGGTTGTTCGGCAATCTGGTGATGCTGCGCGGCGGCTACAGCGAGCTCCTGCTCGACGACGCCCTGCGCTCGTTCACCGCCGGCGGCGGCCTCCGATACGGTTTCGGCGGACTGCGTTTCGCGCTGGATTATGCGTTTGAAACCCAGGAGTATTTCGCCGGCGTTAACCGGTTTACCTTTGCGCTGCAGTTTTAAGCCGCTGGGGCGGCTTAAGGTTCAGGGTTTCAGGTTCAAGGTTCAAGGTCGGCTGATGCCATCGCCTGCCTTAAACATTGAACCTCCAACCTTGAACGGCAAACGCGGCATGCCGCGTCTGGCCAATCCCTAACCACAACCAAACCATCCCATATCCATGCAATCACTTACGAAGACATGTGGTCGGTGGCTGGTGCTGTTGCTTCTGGCAGCAGGCATCACCCAGACGGCCGCGGCGCAGCGTACGGTTACGCTGCGGCTCAACACGGCGTCGCTGCCCGACACCACGAGCATCGAGAGCCTGATCCAGGTTCGCGGCGCCCTCGATGGGGTCGATATGGCGACCACGCTGCCTGACGACAACATCATTGCGTGGGGCGATGCCTCCACGCTCGAACCGATGAATGTCGGCGGCGACTACTGGGAGGTCAGCTTCCAGCTGGCCGATACCTCCAACATGGCGTTCAAATTCTACTCCGACCAGGCGGAAAACGGCGGCTCGGGAATTGGCGGCTGGGAAGACGGCGGCAACCATGAGCTGGCCGCCGGCGCCAACGATACGACCCTGACGCTCCACTTCTTCGAGAAGGGCGACGACAAGGCGTACGACTGGCGTCCGTTCGAGAGCAAGGAAGACACGGTGGCCGTATGGTTCCGCGTCTACATGAACACCGAAGCGGCCGTCAACGCCAACTACGACGTCACGAGCGACAGCCTCGTCGTCGGCGTCCGCGGCGATGACTTCACGACGACGGGTCCGCTCGACTGGGGCGCTACGCTGCAGCTCGCGCAGGAATCGACCGACGACAACAAGCCGGGCCAGCACCTGTTCTCGGGCGTGGCGTATTACCCGGCCTCGCTGGTTGGCTCGAAGCAGTTCTACAAGTTCGTGTTCGAGGACTACGACGAAACCGCCGGCAGCACCGTCGTGGGCTGGGAAGGCGACGTGTCCGAAGATCCGAGCGGCAACCGCTACTTCACGGTGCCGGCCAGCGACACGACGCTGCACTGGACGTACTTCAGCAACTCGACGCCGGCCTCCGGCGCCGAGCGCGTCTCCTCGACGCTGCTCTTCGCCGTCGACATGACGCCGCTCGAAGCGATCGGCATCTACGACCGCGGCCGCGGCGACTCGCTCGAAGTGCGCGGGGAGTTCAACAACTGGAGCTGCTCCAACGTCGCGATCTGCCAGATGCAGCGCGTACCGGGTGAGGACTTCTTCGAAGGCGCCTTTACGGTGACGGCGTTCCAGAATACCGCGTTTGCCTACAAGTACTTCATCAACTTCAACGACGAGACGTTCCAGACCGCCTTTGGCGAAACCCCGCCGAACGGCTGGGAAGAACCGATCTCGACCACGGGCGCGAACCGCAGCTTCACCTTCCTCGGCTCGGGCGCCGAACAGGACATCGGGCTGCAGTTCTTCAACGACGTGCTCCCGGGCAACATCATCCCGGACGGTAACGCGATCCAGCTGACCTTCCAGGTCCGGATGGACTCCGCGCTCGTCAATGACGCCGCCCCGTTCGTGCCCGGCACGGACTCGGTCACGGTCGAGTTTGGCGACCCGATCTGGGCGTTCTCGCAGGGCCTGCCGCGCGATGCCGACGGCAACTTCCCGGCGACCGCGACGGCCATCAACCTGACGGACGACGATCAGGACGGTCTCTATACCGGCTCGATCATGGTCAACGGGCCGACCTTCGGCGCCATCCAGTACAAGTACTCGTATGGCGGCGGCCAGACCTATACCTCCGAACAGGGCGGCGGCTTCAATGACGCCGGCCGCCGGCGTACGCGGTACATCGCCCCGAACGCCGATGGCTCCTGGCCGACGGAGTGGACCTTCCCCGAGGAAGTCTACCTCGTCTCGGGCGTGCTGCCGTTCGAAGCCAACCCGGTCGCTACCGGCGTCGAGCGCATCGACGGCGAACTGCCGTCGAAGATCGCCCTCGAAGCCAACTACCCGAACCCCTTCAACCCGGTCACCACGATCGAGTACAGCGTCACGGCTACCGAGCATGTGAAGCTGCAGGTGTTCGACCTCACGGGCCGTCTCGTGGCGACGCTGGTTGACTCCGTCCAGCCGGCCGCGAGCTACCGCGTCGGCTTCGACGCGCAGGACCTCGCCAGCGGTATGTACCTGTACCGCCTCCAGGCCTCCGGTACCACCATCACGCGTAAGATGGTGTTGTTGAAGTAAACAGATTGTCATCCCGACCGGAGCCGCGTTTTGCGCGGCGTAGCGGAGGGGCCTCCCTCAGTCTGGCACAGCCATTCAAGAGGAGGTCTCTCCGCTCCAACGCCGGCAAACCGGCGTCTACGGTCGAGAAGACATAGTGTGCGGGGCGGCCGGCAACCCTGGCCGCCCCGTTTTCTTTTTATGCGCGCACTATCCCTCCATATCGTCTTCAGTCTGATCGTCGTTTCGGCGATCCAGGCCCAGGGCATCCGCTTTCGTGACGCCTCGTTCGAGGCCGGCGTCGCGACGGCCGGAGGCGGCCATGGCGTGGCCGTGGCGGACTACGATGGGGATGGATGGGACGATGTGTACCTCGCGGCCTCCCAGGGCCGCTCGACGCTCTTCAAAAATCTCGGCGCCGGCGTGTTCGAGCCGATGACGCTCCGCGCCGGCGTCCGCGTCGCGGGCGACGCCGTCAACCCGCTCTGGGGCGACTTCGACAACGACGGGGACCCCGACCTCTTCGTCGGCGTCCGCTCCTACACCGGCGACACGAGCCGGCTCTTCGCCAACAACGGCGACGGTACCTTCACCGATGTCACCGCCTCCAGCGGCATCGATTCCCTCGCCGTGGTGGGCTCCGCCACGCTCGGCGATTACGATAACGACGGCTGGCTCGACCTTTTCGTGGCCACACGCGAGTCCATCGACCGCCTGTACCGCAACGCCGGCCAGCCCGGCATCCGCTTCGAGGACCGATCCGCCAGCGCCAACATGGCCGGCATCAGTTTTTCGCGGGCCATGCAGGCCACCTGGATCGATTACGACCGTGACGGCCGGCTCGACCTCTTCGCCGTGCACGACGGCAACCTGACGTCGCGGCTTTACCGGCAAACAACCGGCTTTCCACCCTTCACCGAAGTCACTGCCTCCGCCGGCCTCGCCGTCGACCGCAGTTCAATGGGGGTCGCCTGGGGCGACTACGACAACGACGGCTGGCCGGATGTGTATGTCACCAATATCGACCAGGGCAACCTCTTCCGGAACCGCGGCGACGGCACCTTTGAGGAGGTCACCGCGGCGGCCGGCGCGGGTCGCAATGGCATGTCCTGGGGCGTCGTGTTCGCCGATTTCGATAACGACGGCGACCAGGACCTCTTTCTGGCGAATACGTCCTCGTTCGATGGCCGCGCGAGTTTTCTGTATGAAAACAGGGACGGCGTCTTTGTAGATGTCGCCGCCGACGCCGGCGCCGCGATGACGACCGACACGTACGGCGTCGCCGCCGGAGACTTCAACAACGACGGCCGGGTCGATCTCTTTCTGGCCGACGAATCGGGCCAGAACCGGCTGCTGCTCAACGAAACGGCCGCCGGCAACTACGTCGCCCTCCGCCTGGAAGGCGTCAGCGCGAACCGGTCGGCGGTCGGCGCGCGGATCCGAGCCGTGGCCGGCGGCGTAGCCCGGTATCGGACCGTCGACGGCGGGAGCAGCTATTGCTCGCAATCCTCCGGCGTGTTGCAGATCGGCCTCGCCGGCGCGGCGCGCCTCGACACGCTCGAGGTGTTCTGGCCGGGCGGGGAGCGGCAGATACTGACGGATCTGCCCATCGCTACGCGCTGGACCCTGGTTCAGGACGGGGCGGTAAACGTCGGTCTGGAGCCGGCGCCGGCGCCTGGAACGGAGCTGTCGGTATATCCGAATCCGATGAGGGAATCGGCTACGCTCGTGTTCACCCTCAATGTGCCTGGCGACGTTCGGGTAGAACTCGTTGACCTGCTCGGCCGGCGTGTCCGTTTGGAATCCTTTGGTATCCTGCCGGCCGGATCGCATCGGCTCGTATGGCCCCGTGCTGGATTACCTGCCGGATTATACCTGATTCGATGGCGTGCGGGCGCCACGATTGGGACACGATCGATCGTCATGCGGTGACCAACCGGTGGCGCCGGGATATCGTGTTCCAGCGTAAACCTGTCCACAAACGCCGATGCCCTTCGGCGTCAACGCAGATACATCATGAACCGGATTCATTCGGCTTTTTTTGCCATCCTGGCGCTGCTGGCGCTTCCGCTGGGCGCGCGGGCGCAGTCCGTCGACGTCACGTTCCGGTATCTCGGCACGCCGGCGGACGGCATCGTGCGCGCCTTCGTGCCGGGCGAGTTCAACAACTGGGGGCCGAATGCGAACGGGGCGATCGCCACGAATGCGGCGTCGCTGATGACGTTTGTCGACTCGCTGGGGCAGTGGATCTATACGACGCCGCTCCAGGTCGGCCAGACGTACCAGTACAAGGTGCACATCCATCGCAACGACGCCGGCACCGACTACGCCTGGATCACCGATCCCCTCAATCCGCGCTTCAATCCGGCCGAGAACAACAATTCGGTCGTCACCGTCTCCGACCCGATGGTCTTCCAGCCGGCGACCGAAGGAGATGCCGACGGGCTGATCGACGCGGTATCCGCCGGCGTCTTCGGCTCGCAACCCCTCGCGGCCATCGACTTCTGGATCAACGGCGTGGCGCGGGACGGGATGCCGTATTACAACGCGGAGACGGGCGTCTTCCGGTATGACCTGCCGGCGCTCGTGAAAGCCGGCTCCCAGTTCAAGATCCGCATCCGCGACGTGATCGGACGGCAGGATTCGCTGGAAATCGGCGCCCTGCAGCGGCCCGTCTCGTGGTCGACGACGGCCTTCCGCACCGTGCGCGAATCCGTAACTCCCCGCGCGCTGATCGCCCGGCAGGATGGCCGCATCGACTCGACGGTGACGGGGGCGACGCTGTACGTCAACGACATCCCGCAATCGGTGGAGGTTGCCGCCGGCGTGGCCATGCCCGACGTGGCGCTCGCGCTCGGCGAAAATGCCCTCGTGCTGGAGGCCGTGGTCGACGGCGAGACGTTTGCATCCGACACGCTCCGGTTGACGCGCCGGCTGCACCCGCTGGATCGCGTGTACGTCGATGCCGATGTGCAGGGCGCGGGCGGCGCCTGGCAGGTGCTGCTCACCCCGACGGATAACGCGCCGGCCGACCTGGCGGTCGAATGGTCGATCGACAGCCTCGCCACCACGGCGCCGGTCGACGGCGTCTCGTTCGCCGGCCTGTCGGCGTCCGGCACCGCCGGCGCGGGCGAAATTTATCTCGAGGCGCGGTCAATGGGCGGGGGAGACCCCGAGGGGGTGCTTCGTCGAATAGCTGTTATTGTTGAAGAGGATGGGACGGCCCGCGAGATGGCCTATGACGAGACGCCGGCGTGGGTCGATCGTGCCGTCGTCTACGAGATCTTCCCGCTCAGCTTCGGGCCCCAGGCGACGGGCACGGAAGCCAACCCCGGCCAGCGATTCAACCAGATCGCGGAGGAACTCGACTATATCGCGCAGATGGGGTTCACGACGCTCTGGTTCATGCCCGTGATGAACAACCAGTTTATGGACCCGATTTCTGGGGGCTATAATATCATTGATTTCTACAACGTTGACCCGAAGCTGGGCACGAACGACGACTTCAAGCGGCTCGTCGCCCGGGCGCACGAACTGGGGCTCAAGGTCATCCTGGACATCACGCCGAACCACGCGTCGCCGGCCCATCCGTGGGTGGATGCGCTCAAGCAAGGGGGCAGCGGCACGCCGCCGGGCTCCTACATCCAGGTGGAGCCCAGCGATCACAACCGGGGCCTCGACGGCCGGGGGCCGAACCTGCCGGAGGTCTGGCAGGCATCCGGCGGCGCCAACCTCTACCGCAAATACGACGGCTTCGGCGACCTCGCCAACCTGAACTGGGACGACGACGACCTCCAGGCCGAGTTTCTCGATATCCTCGCGCATTGGGTCGAAGAATTCGACATCGACGGATGGCGCTTCGACGTCTACTGGGGGCCCTGGCGGCGGTACGGACCGGAGCGCTTCGGCCGGCCCATCCGCACCCTCATGAAACGCATCCGCCCCGACGCCTGGCTGCTCGGCGAGATCGCCGGCACCGGGTTCTCCACCGAGGTCTATTACGCCGACGATGACAACGGCACCCCGGTCGAGGGAGGGATCGACGCCGGCTACGACTGGAATTTCTACTTCAACGCCATCCGCGGCACCTATCCGGACATCGCGAACTACGACAACCAGGCCCGGAACGGCGACTTCTGGCCGGGTCCGCATGCGCGCTATTTCCGCTTCCTGGAGAATCACGACGAGCAGCGGATCGCGAAGTCGGACGTGATCGCCGGCAACCCGCTCCGCATCCTGCCGCTCACGGGATTTTTGCTGACCACGACGGGCATCCCCATGATCTACCAGGGCCAGGAGGTGAACTTCGGCAACGTCGCCGGCGACGAGCGCCGCGTCTCGGTGAGCTGGCAGACCGCGCTGAACGGATCGTTCGCCCGGTTCCACCAGCAGCTGGCGCATGCGCGCACGCAGTTTCCGGCCTTCTCGACCCAGGACATCACGACGCTGTCCACCGCCAACGCGGTCTACAGCTTCGTTCGACCCTATCTCGACGAAAACGCGGTCGTGGCGATCAACTTTTCGAGCGAGGCGCGGACGGTGACCCTCAACCCGACGGCGGCCGTGGCTCTGACCACCGACGGACCGGTCGTGTACCATGACCTCTTCGGCGGGACGTCGTTCGTGGACGACGCGCTCGATGGGTTCGACCTCACCCTCGATCCGTTCGAGACGGTCGTGCTCATCGCCAACGGCGGACAGGATGTGGCGTTCGACCTGCCGGCGCTGCCGGCGTTGCCTTTTAACGCCGTATACACCGGCGTCGAGAGGGGGGACGATGACGCACAGACCGGCGTCCTGCTGGATCAGAACTACCCGAATCCGGTTCGCGACGCCACCTTGATTCGCTACGTGCTGCCCGAAGCCGGTCCCGTCAAGCTGGAGGTGTACGACATCCTCGGCCGCCTGCGGGCCGTGCTGGTGGATGGCGTCCAGGCGGCCGGCGTGCATCTCGCGCCGTTCGAACGCGTATCGCTACCCAGCGGCACGTATTTTTACCGGCTGGATGCCGGCGGTACGAGCCAGACCCGCACGATGACCATCGCCCGATAGTCCGCACCCTCGAACCATCACGCCACATGCACGAAGACCGACGCTACAGCGAAAAGGAAATCGCGGCCATCTTCGAGGAGGCCGCGCGCGCCCAGGAGACGGCGCGTAGCAAATCGGGGTCGCCGGAAGGGCTCACCCTTGCCGAGTTGCAGGCCATCGGGGCCGAGTCCGGCATCACGCCCGAATTCATCGCGCGAGCGGCTGCCCATCTAGATCGGCCTGAAGGCTCGGTCGTTCGGGAATCGCTGCTTGGCCTGCCGCTGAGCGTGGGCTACACCGCGGATCTGCCCGGGCCCATGAGCGATGAAGCGTGGGGCAGGATGGTGGCCGATCTGCGCGACACGTTCGAGGCGCAGGGGCGCATCCGGGAGGAAGGCGCGCTGCGGACCTGGTCGAACGGCAACCTCCGCGTGGCGGTTGAGCCGAGCGACGCGGGGTGGCGTCTGCGGATGCGCACGACCAAGGGCAATGCCCGCGCCGGCTTTTCGATGGCGGTTTTTGCGTTCATCATGGGCGCGATTTTCTTTTTGCTGTGGATGACCGGTATCATGCCCGAGATCAAACAGGCGGGCCTGATTTCGGGGATGACCTTTTTCCTGGCCGCCGGCCTGGCTTCGATGTCGGTTCCGATGGTCCAGCTGCCCCGCTGGGCGCGAACGCGGCGCCGGCAGATGGAAGAAGTGGCCCGGCGCGCGCTGGAACGCGCCGCGGGCACGGCCGTGGCCGCCCGCTCGGAGTCCGCAGAACCCGCCGTACGCCTCGATACGCCCGATGCCCCGGCCTCGGAAACCGCCGCACAGCGGACCGGCAGGACCCGCACCACCTGAACCAACGGCTAGAGCATGTCCCTCTCACGAAGAGCCTTCCTGGCCGCCGGCGGTTCGGCTGCCCTTGCCGCGCCGGCGCTGGCCACGAGCCCCCTCATGCCCGAAACCCGCCCGACCATCAAACCGAACCGATTGCGTCCAGGCGACACGGTCGGCATCGTCAGCCCCGCCGGCGTGACGTATCACCGGGTGCAGATCGAGATCCTCCAGGAGGTGATCGAGGTGCTCGGCCTCAAGATGAAGGCTGGCGCGCACATGCTGGATCGCTGGGGGTATCTCGCCGGCCGCGACGAAGACCGCGCTGCCGACATCAACGCGATGTTCGCCGATCCGGAGGTCGACGCCATCTTCGCGCTCGCCGGCGGATGGGGATCGGGACGCACGCTGCCCTATCTGGATTTCGAGCTGATCCGGACGCATCCAAAGATCTTTCTGGGCTATAGCGACATCACCGCGCTGCTCCTCGCGATCCAGGCGCGGACCGGGCTGGTCGCGTTCCACGGACCCAACGGCAACAGCCGCTGGAATACCTACAGCACCGACTACCTCAAGCGCCTGCTCTTCGAGGCGGAACCCGTGCGCATGACGAACCCGACGCGGCAGGACGACACGCTCGTGCAGATGAAGGACCGCGTCCACGTCATCACCCCGGGCCAGGCGCGCGGACGCCTTCTCGGCGGCAACCTCACCGTCCTCACCTCGATCATCGGATCGCCGTTTGTGCCCGCGTGGGAGGGCAGCATCCTGTTCGTCGAAGACATCGACGAAGACGTGTACCGGATCGACCGGATGCTCACCCAGCTCAAGCTCGCCGGCGTGCTCGACCAACTCGCCGGATTCGTCTTCGGCAAGTGTACGGACTGCGAGCCGGACAGCGGATATGCTTCGTTCACGCTGGAGGATGTGCTCGAGCAGCACATCAAACCCCTCGGTATTCCAGCCTGGAGCGGGGCCATGATCGGGCATATCGACGACCGGTTTACGGTACCGGTGGGCCTGGAGGCCGCGATCGACGCCGCGTCGGGGCAGATCACGTTGCTCGAAGCGGCCGTCGTTTGAGTCCCCGGGCCGAAGGCGCCGGGGGACATTCCCGCCGAGCCCTTCCGTGTCACCGCCGTTCGCTACGATAGCTAAACCGAAGCCAGGTCCAAGACATCCCCTCGCGGCTTCACGCCTTTGCGCCGTCTCAGCACATCCGGGATGGCTCCGGCGTTCGTCAATCTGTCACGTGCGCATCATCTCGCGCCCACGTCCTGCAAGCCCATGTCCTTCCGTTCGTATTGTCTCGCCGGCGCACTCTGCTTCGGCGCTCTCTTCGTTACCCGGGTGTCCCTGGCGCAGCTCTCCGATACCGCCGAACGCGACGACCGCCTCGGCCAGGTCGCGGCGACGGGCGATTTCAACGGAGACGGATTCCCCGATCTCGCGATCGGCGTGCCCGAGGAAGACGTGGACGGCATGTCGGATGCCGGCGCCGTGCATGTCGTCTACGGGTCGGCGGCAGGACTCACCGAGACCGAGATGCAGTTCTGGTCGCAAAACGAAAAAGGCGTTCCAAACGATGCCGGCCTCGGGGATGCCTTCGGAGCGGCGCTGGCCGCCATGGATTATAACAACGACGGCTACGACGACCTCGCCATCGGTGTCCCGGGCGAATCGTTTGGCGACATCAACGAGGCCGGCGGTGTGCTCATCCTCCTCGGGAGCGCGAGGGGCCTGTCGACGGGAGGAAACCAGTACCTGAATCAGACGCTGTCGGGCATGCCGGACCAGGCGGAAAACAACGACCGGTTTGGCGCGGCGCTGGCGGCGGGCGACTTCAATAACGACGGCTTTGGCGATCTGGCCATCGGCGTGCCCGGCGAAAACGTCGGCTCTGTCGTGGGCGCCGGCGCCGTTCACGTGTTCCTCGGCACCGAATCCGGTTTCGACCCGGCCGGCGGACAGTTCGTGCATCAGGATACCAACGGCATCCCGGATGCGGCGGAAGGGGGTGACGCGTTCGGCGCGAGCCTCGCGGCCGGCGATCTCAACGGCGACGGCTTCTCCGACCTGGCGATCGGGATTCCCGAGGAAGATGTGGCGGCGAAGATCGATGCTGGCGCGTTGCTGGTGCTATACGGCCAGAGCAGCGGTCTGGCCACGAACGGCGCTTCGTTCAGCCACCAGGATGCGGAAGGGATCGAAGACACCGCGGCCGACGCCGAGCAATTCGCGCGCACCCTCGTGATGGGCGACATCGACCGGGATGGACGCGACGACCTGGTGGTGGGCATTCCTTTCGAGGCCGGCAGCGCGCTGGCCGCCGGCAGCATCCAGGTGTTTTATGGCACCTCGGTGGGGCTCAGCGCGGGCAACGATCAACACTGGAATCAGGATACCGCATCCCTCGGGGCGACGGCCGGCCCGGGCGATCTCTTCGGCTATGCGCTCGCGCTCGGGGATTATAACGGCGACGGGTATCTCGACCTCGCCGTCGGCGCCCCGGGGAAGACGATCCAGGCGGTCTCCGAGGCCGGCGGCGTGTACATCCTGGCCGGCGCGTCGAACGGCCTGTCGGGGGCGGGGAGTCGGTTCTGGCAGCAGAACGACGGCGGCACGATCGAACGGAACGAACAGGGGGATTTTTGCGGGGGCGGCCTCGTCGCCGGCGATTTTAATGCCGATGGGTTTGCCGAACTGGGGGTCGGTGTGCCCCAGGAAGACGACGGCGGCGTTACCGACATCGGCAAGATCCAGCTGCTCAAGGGCTCGGCGGCCGGCCTCGTGGCGCAGGTCGAGCATACCTGGGCCCAGAACAGCCTTCCCGAACGCCCCGAACTCGTGGATCCCGAGGACGGCGAAATCATCGTCGTCGGTGGAGACGGCGCGCCCGTCGATCCGGCCGAGCCCTTCGATGTGTTCTGGTCGGAGTCGAGCGACGCCGACGGACAGACGGTGACCTATTACTGGCAGCTGTCGCTGACGCCGACCTTCAACATCCTTCCGATGAATGTCCCCGTCGGCACCGCGAACCGCTACAACACGACCGTGGGAGAGATCGGGCGCGTGCTCGGGGCCATCGGCATCCTGGCGGACAGCTCGTTCACCTTTTACCACCGCGTCGTCGCGACCGACGGCCGCGGCCAGAGCTATAGTGCGCCGTATGCGGTGACGCTGAAGCGGGGGCAAATCGTCGCGAACGAAGAAGGCGTCGTGCCGGAAGCCTTTGCGCTCGAACAAAACTACCCCAATCCGTTCAGCGGGCAAACCACGGTCGCCTACGTAACCACCCGGGCCGGCTCGGTCCGTCTCGACATCTTCAACCAGCTGGGCCAGCGGGTTCGCGCGGTCGTAGAGGGCTTCGAGCCGGCCGGATCCCACCGGGTCGACGTCGATCTGAGCGATTTGCCCAGCGGGGTCTATCTGTACAGGCTGCAGACGGAGACGGAGCAGGCGGTGCGCACGATGCTGCTGGTCCGGTAATCCGAAGGCGTGCGGCGGGCGCTCTTGCAAGGGTATGTCAGACGCCGGCGTTCGCCTTCCGCGCCCGATACGAAGCCTGCTTGCACCGATCCGAACAGTAGTCCTTCCGCCGGCCGGTGAGCGGCGCGCCGCATTCGTGCCACTTGCAGACGCGGTTGCCGTTTCCGGAGCGGCGATCGGCGCGGCCGCCGCTCTTTCGCACCTCAACGGCGTTCGCGTTGGGCGTCATCTCCAGCGCGCCGTGGTCCGGAAACAGACCGCCGTCGTTCTCGACGACATCCTTCATGCGCCCGTCGCCGTCGCCGCCCATAGACAGCAGGGGCATCGAACTCGAACCCAGCCCCAGCCAGTTTGTCTTCATCCGGTTGGCCCGCTCGACGGGGACGCCGATGGACTTGAGCAGATACGGCAACTCGATGCGGCCGGATTTGCGCAGCAGGTTGCGGGTGCGGCGCGACATCGACTCTTTCCAGAGCATGTCCATCCGCTGATGCTGGACGTGCGCCTTGAGCCGGCGGATGTTGCGGCGGTTGTCCAGCGCCAGCTGCTTGCGATCCAGCACCTCGCGTTTCTCCTCCACGTGCGTCTGATGCTCGTGCGCCACAGCAGCCCGGTCGGCGTTCGTGATCGGGTCGACGCTCTGGATCAGGAAGGCGAACACGAACATGCACGGCGCCGATGTCGGCAGGATCCAGGCGTAATAGAGCTGGATCCAGTCCGACGCGCCGCCCGATTGCGCCTGCGCCAGGATGCCGGCGGTGGCGTAGAACATCGCGAAAAAGCCGGCCCACAACGACACCCGGAGCATGGGGCCGATCAGGCGCCCGTCCTTCCAGTGGTTGTAGACCGCCCATAGCATCAGTTCGACGGACAGGATGCCGACGACCACGAAGACAAAAAAGACAATGTTGTGGGCGCGCGCAAACGCGTTGATGCAGTTGTGCGCGCCGGAGTATAGGAGAAACAGGATGTGTATCTTGTCGAGCGCGGGCATCTCCCGCTGCTTGAAGGACGTGTCGCTCATGGGTTGCAGCCTGTTGAGGTGGTGATGGCGGCAACAACGGGTAGCCCGACCCGTTGCCGAGCTACCCGTAGTTACCCTGCGCGCACCTGCGAGATCACATGCGCACATATAACATACATATGTTTATGTGTGCGCGTCAAGAGCTGATGTTTGGGATGGGCTACATGTTGCGGAAGCGTTGCAATTCGTCTCAAAACGTCGCGTCGGTACCGTAACGCGTTACGGTTACGCCTACCGGTTTTCCGTAACGGAAACCCGAACGGTAACGCGAAGATTTCAAAACGGCACGCGGCCGGCGTTTCGCCGGCGACGCGTACCTTCCCGGGTAGTATCACCAAGAAGAGGTATGTAATGATCAAACGAACCGGCGTCGCGATCCTCATTGTGCTGTTCGCCATGACGCTCCCGGCCGCGGCGCAATCGGCGCGCCAGACCGAAAACGTCGTCCTCATCTCGCTCGACGGCATGCGCTGGCAGGAGGTCTTTTCGGGCGCCGACCCTGTTTTGATACGGAACGACGATTTTGTGTCGGACACGACGCACCTCAAGGCCGCGTTTTGGAACGACGATGTGGCGACGCGCCGCCGGCAGCTGATGCCGTTTTTCTGGGAGCACATCGCCGTCAACGGCCAGCTCTACGGCGACAGGGCGGCGGGCAGCATGGTGGATGTCACCAACACCATGCGGTTTTCCTATCCCGGATACAACGAGATCCTGACCGGATTCGCCGACCCGCGGATCGACAGCAACGCCAAACGCCCGAATCACAACACGACCGTCCTCGAAGCCGCCATCCGTACGCCCGGCCTCGCCGGCAAGGTGGCGGCCTTCGGGTCGTGGGATGTCTTTCCCTTTATCATCAACGAAGTGCGCAGCGGCGTTCCCGTGAACGCGGGGTTCGAACACGCCGGCGGCACCCGGCTCACCGACCGCGAACGCTTCCTCAACGAGCTCCAGGACCAGATCCCCAGCCCGTGGTCGTCCGTCCGGCTCGATGCGTTCACGCACCACTATGCGCTCGAATACCTCCAGCGCGAGCGGCCCCGGCTACTCTACATCGCATACGGCGAGACCGACGATTTCGCCCACGATGGCGCCTACGACCACTACCTCCACGCGGCGCACCGCACGGACGCGTTCATCCGCGAGCTGTATACCTGGGTGCAGTCGGACCCCGGGTATCGGGACAAGACCACCTTCATCATCACGACGGACCACGGCCGCGGCACCGTGCCGATCGGCGCCTGGCGGAGCCACGGCGACGATGTGCGCGGCGCCGAGCAGATCTGGCTGGCCATCTTCGGCCCCGATACCCCCGGGCGCGCGCCGGAGACGCTCAAGGGGCAGTGGTTTCAAAACCAGGTGGCGTCGACCGTCGCGGCGTTTCTGGGCATCACGTACACAAACGATCCGGCTCCGGGCGCTCCGGTGCTTGAGGCGATGAAATGATGCGCGCCGGGTCGCAAGAGGAGGGACCATGACTCGTTGGCTGAACCGCGTTGCGACCGTGCTGGCCGTGGCCCTGCTGCTGTTTTTTTTGATCGCCCCGGGGCAGGTGGACCGGCGCATGAACCGGGTCGCCGGCGACGCCGGCCCGGCGCCGTCTGCCGACGCGCAGCGCATGTACGATACCCTCGCCGTCGCCGACCTGCACGCGGATGTTCTGCTCTGGGCGCGCAACATCCGGTACCGGTACGACCGGGGACACATCGATCTGCCGAGGCTGCAGGACGCCGGCGTGGCCCTGCAGGTCTTCTCCGCCGTCACGCGCGTGCCTACGGGCCTCAACTATGAACGAAACAGCGCGACGGGCGGCGACCTCATTACCTGGCTCGCGCTGACCGAATGGTGGCCCCCGCACACCTGGTTCAGCCTGCGTAACCGCGCGCTGTATCAGGCGGCGAAACTGGATCGGTTTGCGTCCGACTCGGACGGTCAACTCGTCGTCATCCACTCCCGGGAGGATCTCGAGGTCTTCCTCCGGCGCCGGCAGGCATCGCCCCGCATGGTCGCCGGCGTGTTGTCCCTCGAAGGACTGCATGCGATGGAGGGCCGAATGGACGCGCTGCAGGCGTTGTTCAACGCCGGCTACCGCCTGTTCGGACTGGCCCATTTCTTCGACAACGAAGTCGCCGGCTCGGCGCACGGCGAGGCGCAAGGCGGATTGACGCCGCTCGGGCGCGAGGCGCTGGCGTGGATGGAGGCGCACCGCGCCATTGTGGATCTCGCCCACAGCTCCCCGGCCACCGTCGATGAGGTGCTCGATCTCGCTACCCGTCCGATCGTCGTATCCCACACTGGCGTCCAGGGCACCTGCCCCGGCCCGCGCAACCTGACGGATGCCCAGATCGACCGGATCGCGGCGAAGGGAGGGCTGATCGGCATCGGGTTCTGGGATGCCGCGGTGTGCGAGCTGAGCGCCGCCTCCATCGCCCGGGCGCTCCGCTATACGGCCGATCGGGCCGGCGTCGATCACGTGGCGCTTGGGTCGGATTTCGACGGCGCCACCACGACGCCGTTCGATGCGACCGGTCTGCCGCATCTGGTCCCCGCGCTGCTTCAGGAGGGCTTCTCCGGGGCGGAAGTCGGACAAATCATGGGGGGAAACGTCATCCGATTCCTGCGCGAAAATCTGCCCGAGGATACCGCCGGCCCGTGAAGCGCTGGCGGCTACGCCGGCGGGTTGTATATTCACCGGAAAAGCTGCCCTTACGCATCGGTGTGCCGAGTACTCCATGGCCCAATCTATCCCACCCATCGACATCACGGCGCTGACGTTTCATCCGCTCACGGGGGATCGTTGGTCTGACCTGGAACGACTCTTTGGCGAGCACGGCGCGTGCGGCGGATGCTGGTGCATGTACTGGCGTTACATGCGCGCCGACTATGAAGCCGGCAAGGGCGAAAGCAACCGCCGCGCGTTTGAAAACCTGGTCCGCGAAGGACCCCCTCCCGGCGTGCTGGCGTACATCGATGGGGCGCCGGTTGGCTGGTGTGCGGTCGCGCCGCGCGCCAACCTGCTGAGGCTCTCCCAGTCCTTTATCCTCAAGCCGGTGGACGACCAGCCGGTATGGTCCGTCTCCTGCTTTTATGTCGATCCGGCATGGCGACGAGGGCATGTGTCCCTGGCGCTGCTCCGATCGGCGCTCGCGCTCGTGAAAGAACAGGGCGGGAAAATCGTGGAAGGATACCCGGTCATGCAGGGGCACAGCCATCTGCCGCCGGCGTTCGCGTGGACGGGCTTTCTGTCCACTTTCCTCGAGGCCGGCTTCACCGAATGCGCCCGCCGTTCGGAAACACGTCCCGTGATGCGCCTCACGCTTCCCGACTGATCCTGCTATGACGCACTCCCTGAATCTGTCTCCCGGCCTCATGGTGCGTGCCGCCCTGCTCGCCCTGATCCCCGGCTGTATGACGCCATCGCCGGGCGGCCCGAACGCGACGGGGGCGGACCCTGCGTGGGTGACCGATGCCGTCTTCTATCAGATCTTCCCCGAACGCTTCCGCAACGGGGATCCCTCCAACGACCCGACGCGCGCGTCGCTCGAGTTTCCGGACGTCGTGCCGGCGTCCTGGGCCATCTCGCCGTGGACGGCCGACTGGTACAGCCGGGCTCCCTGGGAGCGGGAGATGGGGCCCGACTTCTACGAGAACGGGGTGTTTCACCGCCGCTACGGAGGGGATCTCCAGGGGGTGATCGACAAGCTGGACTACCTGAAGGATCTCGGCATCAACGCCATCTACTTCAATCCGCTCTTTTATGCCCGGTCGATGCACAAGTACGATGGCAACACGTACCATCACATCGACCCCTACTTCGGTCCGGATCCGGCCGGCGATTTCGCGCTCATGGCCGAGGAAACGAGCGAGCCGGCGACGTGGCATATGACGGCGGCGGACAGCATCTTCTTCGCGCTGGTCCGCCAGGCGCACGACCGCTCCATCCGTGTCGTCATCGATGGGGTCTGGAACCACACCGGGCGCGACTTTTTTGCGTTTGCCGACATCGTCGCCCGGCAGGAGGAGTCGCCGTACAAGGACTGGTACATCATCAACGCCTTCGACGACCCGGCCACGCCGGCCAACGAGTTCGACTATGAAGGATGGTGGGGCGTCGAGACCCTCCCCCTGTTCGCCGACACGCCCGACGGCACCGACCTGCACCCGGGGCCGAAGGCGTACATCTTCGATGCGACGCGGCGCTGGATGGATCCCAACGGCGACGGCGACCCGTCCGACGGCGTGGATGGCTGGCGCCTCGATGTCGCACCCGACGTGCCGGTGAAGTTCTGGTCCGACTGGAACACGCACGTCCGCTCGATCAATCCCGAGGCCTACACGGTGTCGGAGGTGTGGGAAGATGCGAGCCGGTTTCTGCAGGATGGGGGCTTCTCCGCGACGATGAACTACCACGGGTTCGCCTTTCTCGTCAAGGGGTTTCTGGTGGATGGCACCCTGCCGGCGAGCGACTTCCTCGCGCAGCACGAAGCGCGCCGCGCCGAATACCCGCGCGCGATGCAGTACGCCATGCAAAACCTGATCGACTCCCACGATACGGACCGGGTCGGGTCGATGATCGTCAACGCGAAGTCTGAGTACGTCGAGGCCTGGAAAAACGATTACGACGCCAATGTGAGTCCGCGAAGTGTTTCGTGGTATGCGGTGCGCAAACCAAACGCGCGTGAGCGGCGCATCCAGGAACTCGTCGCGCTGATGCAGATGACGGGCATCGGCGCCCCGATGATCTATTACGGCACCGAAGCCGGCATGTGGGGAGCGGACGATCCCGATGACCGGATGCCGATGGTCTGGCAAGACCTTACCTACGAGCCGCAGCGGCTCGATCCCCTGGGGCGCGATCGGCCTGTGGATGCGGTAGACTTCGATCCCGCGATCTACGACTTCTATAAACAGGTCATCGCGTTGCGGGCGTCGCATACGGCGCTGCGCGGAGGGACGTTCGAGCCGATCGGGGCATTCGATAACGCGCAGTCCGTCGTCTTCGCGCGCCAGGATGCCTCCGAACGCCTCATCGTGGCGATCAACCGGAGCGACGCGGATCAGGAACTGACGGTGCCGCTGGGGGATGCGACGAGCGGACAGCGCGTGGTGTTCGTCACCGCCGGCGAAACCGATGCGATCCGTCTCGGCGGTGAAGGGGGCGAACTGGTCATCGGCCTGCCGGCGCTGACGGGCGCCGTCGTATCCGTGCGGTGAGAAGGATGCCGGAACGAAACCCCACATCGAGGTCTATCGGACGCCCGGCGAGATGGTGCGGCGTGCTCTGCCTCGTGGCGGCGGTGCTCCTGGCCGGCTGCGGACCCGAAGATACCCGTGTCCGGATCCGGATATGGCATCAGAAGAACGATGCCGAACGCGCGTTCTTCGAGGAGTCGGTCGCGGCCTACAACGCCGCGCATCCGGATCGGGTGGTCGAGGTCCTGTACAAGGAGACCGAAGAGCTGCGCAATCTCTATATCGTGGCCTCCGTGGGCGGGCAGGGGCCCGAACTGGTCTACGGGCCGTCGGACAATCTCTCCGTGTTTGCCCTTACGGGCTCAATCGCGCCGATCACGACGGTGCTCGACGACGCTTACCTCGCGCAGTTCGGCCCTTCGGGGGTGATCAGCTGGAACGACGAACCGTGGATGGTGGCGGATCAGGTGGGCAACCATCTCATCCTCGTCTATAACAAGGCGCTGATGCCGGTGCCGCCCGACAACACCGACGCCTGGATCGCGATGCTCCAGGCGCTGACGGTCGACGAGAACGGCGACGGCCGGCCCGAGCGCTACGGGCTTACCTGGAATTACACCGAACCGTTTTTTTTCATCCCGTTTCTCACCGGCTTTGGCGGTTGGATGATCGATGACGCCGGCAACCCGACGCTCGACACCGAGGCGACCGTCCGGGCCATCCAGTTCATCCTCGACCTGCGCGACCGCTACCGGGTCATCCCGAACGAGAGCGACTACAATATCGCCGAGACGCTCTTCAAGGAGGGGCGCGCGGCCAACATCATCAACGGGCCGTGGTCCTGGGCCGGCTACGGCGACGCCGGCATCGATTACGGCCTCGCCCGCATCCCCATGATGTCGGAGACGGGCCGCTGGTCCGCGCCCGTGATTTCGTCGAAAGGATATTCGGTTAACGCCAACGTCTCCGAGGAACTCAAACCCTATCTTCGGGACGTCCTGATCTACCTGACCGATGCCGATATGCAGCGGCAGATGGCGAGGCGCCTCGCCGCCATCCCGACCATCGACGCGGTCCGCACCGATTCGGTCGTCCTCGAAAACCCGATCCTCCGGGCGTCGATCCGGCAGGTCGACGTTGGGCTCCCGATGCCCCTCGCGCCGCAACTGAGGCAGGTATGGGACGGCATGCGCGGCCCGTATCAGCTGGTGATGAATGGCGCGATCTCCGCGGAAGAGGGCGCGCGACAGATGCAGGCCGAAGTGGAGAAGCGCATCGCCGACACGTTTCTTTAGGCGACCGCCGATTCGAACGGACAACCATGAACGACACCTTGCGTCAACGGCTGTTTCTGGTAGCGCTTCTCGGGCCGACCGTCCTGGTGGTGCTGGTCGTCGTCGCCTTCCCGTTCTTCGAGAATGTCCGGATCTCGCTCTCGAATATGAACATCTACCATATTCGCGACTGGAAGATCATCGGCTTTCAGCAGTATGCCGCCGTGCTGGCGGAGCCGCGGTTCTGGGAGATTCTCTGGAAGACCATCGCGTGGACGCTGACCAACATCGTGTTCCATGTCGGGCTCGGCGTCTTCCTCGCCGTCCTGCTCCACCAGCGGTTTATCGCGGGCCGCTCGGCCTGGCGCGTGCTGCTGATCCTGCCCTGGGCGCTTCCGCAGTACATCACGGCGCTGACCTGGCGCGGCATGTTCAACTACGAATACGGCGCGATCAACCAGATCATGACGCGGTACCTGAACCTGCCGGCGGTGGAATGGCTCACGTCGCCCTTCGAAGCGTTTGCGGCGGTGATCCTGACCAACATCTGGCTCGGATTTCCGTTCATGATGGTGGTCGCGCTCGGCGCCCTCCAGTCGATTCCCGCCGAGTTGTACGAGGCGGCGGAAGTGGATGGCGCGTCGGCGTGGCGGCAGTTCTGGAGCGTCACGGTGCCGCTGATCCGGCCGGCGATGGTGCCGGCGATCACGCTCGGGATCGTCTGGACCTTCAACAACATCAACGTCGTCTGGCTCGTCTCGAATGGGGGAGAACCCAGCGATCAGACCCATATCCTCGTCTCGTTCGTCTACGAGGCCGCCTTCTCGATGTACCGCTTCGGCTGGGCGGCCGCGTTGTCCATGATTATTTTTGTGATTCTCTTTACGTTCACCCAGGTTTTTCTGCATCGGACCAACGCCACGGAAGCGGCCTGAAGCCCGAGTTGAAGCCCTAGTTGAAGCCCTGGTTGAAAGCCTAGCCATCCCTCATGCGATCCGGATCCGTCATAGCGAAAGCCGGCACCTACGCGGTGCTCGCGTTGTTTGCGTTCATCTCGGTCTATCCCGTCACGCGCATCATCACGATTTCGCTGCGGCCGTCGGATCAGCTCCTCTCCACCTCGCTGGCGCTCATTCCCGAAGGCGCATCCCTCGAAAACTACCGCGAGCTCCTCTTCGACACGCCCTTCATGTCGTGGCTCCTCAACTCCTTCCTCGTCTCGCTCGTGGTCACGTTGACGGGGGTAACGCTCGCCTCTACCGCCGGCTACGCGCTGTCGCGTTTCCGTTTCACCGGGCGAGGCGCCCTCCTGAGCGGACTGCTGGTCACCCAGATGTTTCCGGCCACGATGCTCCTCCTGCCCCTCTACGTGCTGCTGATCAAGCTGCACCTGCTCAATTCCTACCTGGGCATCATCATCATCTATACCGCCACGGCGCTGCCGTTTTGCGTCTGGCAGATGAAAGGGTATTACGACACCATCCCGCCGGCGCTCGAGGAGGCGGCGCGCATCGACGGGTGTACGCCGTGGCAGGTGTTCTACAAAGTGGTGCTGCCCCTGGCCGCGCCGGCGCTGGTCATCACGGCGCTGTTTTCGTTCATGACGGCATGGAACGAATATGTCGTGGCCAATGTCGTGCTGCAGGATACGGATATGTTTACCCTGCCGCTGGGATTGAAACTCTTTCAGAGTACCCTGACTACAAAGTGGGGTTTATACGCGGCCGGGTCGCTCCTCGTCTCGATCCCGGTCGTTGCGCTGTTTCTGGTGCTGAGCCGGTATCTGATCTCCGGCCTCACCCTCGGCGCGGTCAAAGGCTGAGGCACATCGTTCGGCCGATTATTTCACGCTTTTCCTTCGCTCGCCCGTTCGGGCGTAACGACACGAGGATGTAGTGCCCAGGTTGTTCTCACGGGTAATCAGTACGCACCTTGGAACGACCCCTCGACAAACCATTTCTCACATTGTGCGTACCTTTCTAGTCCGTGTATGTACCGGTCGGTTTTACTCATGTCTGCCATGTCCGAGGGAAATAAGTTAAGCATCCGGACGCTCGGCACGTTCTGGACGGCTGCGAATATGCTCAGCATATTTCGCATCGTCCTCGTTTTGCCCATTTCCTATATGATCGTCGTCGACGGTCCGATGAAGTGGACGCTCGGTCTGATTCTTCTGGCGGTCGGCACGGACTGGTTCGACGGCACCATCGCGCGCTGGTCCCACACCGTCTCCGAGTGGGGCAAGGTGCTCGATCCCATCGCGGACAAGATCGCCGCCTCGGCCGTCGTGCTTTCGCTGGTGATCAAGGGGAGCCTGCCCGGCTGGTTCCTGATGCTGGTGCTGAGCCGGGATCTGATGATCGTGCTCGGGAGCGTCATCGCGGCGCATCGGCTCAATCGGGTGCTGATGAGCATCTGGATGGGGAAAATCGCTGTCTTCTCGCTCTCGCTGACCGTGCTCGCCGCACTGCTCAAGGCCGATCCGCCGGTGATGCAGGTGTCGATCTGGATCACGTCGGTTCTCTTTATCTATTCCTTTCTGCTCTACGTCGTGCGCTACGTGACCATCTTCCGGTCCGCCGGCGGCAGCCACGACGAAGGCGACGGCGCCACGGGGCGCGACGTCCCCTTTTCTGTGACGGCCGTCGAGCCCAAGGCGGAATCCGTGGGCTGAATGCGTTTCCACGCTGTTTGCACGGAACGGCTCCTCTCCTTCGACGTATCGGCATCTCTCTGTTGAGCGCCCTGCAGGGCCGGCGATGATGGCTGCTGGCGGTGCGCTGACGCATTGCCTCATTCACCAGATTGACGTCGATCCGGCGGCCCGATGGGACTTTTTGATCGTTTTAAAACCCGGGACAAGGAGCAGGAACGCCTCGAACAGGGCCTCGAAAAAACGCGGACCAGCTTTCTCAGCAAGCTCGGTCGCGCCCTGCGCGGCAAGGATCAGATCGACGAGGAAGTCCTGGACGACCTCGAGGAAGCGCTCGTGACGAGCGACGTCGGGGTCAAGACGACCCTCGAGGTCATCAGACGGGTGGAAGAGCGGGTGGCCCGGGATAAATACCTGGATGCCGCCGAACTCAACACGATGATTCAGGATGAGATCGCGCGGCTGGTGATCGGGGACTCGCCGGAGCGGCCGGCCGATTTCAGCGCTCCGCTACCCAACAAGCCGCACGTCATCATGGTCGTCGGCGTGAACGGGGTGGGCAAGACGACGACGATCGGCAAGATGGCTTTTCAGTTCAAACAGGCCGGCCGGAACGTCATCCTGGGTGCGGCGGACACCTTCCGAGCCGCCGCCACCGAGCAGCTGGGCATCTGGGCAGAACGCGCGGACGTCCCGATCGTCAAGCAGGGCCATGGCGCCGATCCCGCCGCCGTGGCCTTCGATACGATCGCCTCCGCCATCACGCGGGGTAGCGACGTGGTGATCATCGATACGGCCGGCCGGCTCCATACGAAAGGCGGCCTCATGGACGAGCTGACCAAGATCAAGCGCGTGATGAGCCGGCAGATCCCGGATGCGCCGCACGAGGTGATTCTGGTCCTGGATGCCTCCACGGGCCAGAATGCGATCCGTCAGGCGGAGGAGTTTACCAAGAGCGTGGAGGTGACCGGCCTCGCGCTGACCAAGCTCGACGGCACCGCGAAGGGCGGCATCGTCATCGGCATTTCCAACGAGTTTCAGATACCGGTTAAATACATCGGGGTCGGTGAAGGGATCGAGGATCTTCAGGTATTCGACCGCCGCCGCTTTGTAAGTGCGCTTTTCTCGTAATGCCCGGAGGGCCTGCGGGGGTAAAAAACAGTACCCGCCTTGCCCCATTGGGTGAATCTTTGCGACTGTTCAGTTGCGGAATTAAACGGTCCGACGGCTCCATGCCCCCGGAGCGCCTGGGTCGGCCACATATTTGGGCCAGAACGCAAAAAGTATGGCGCAACGTTCCTCACATACGAAATGATGTGAAGAAACGTTATTAAAGCGGTCTGCTCTTTGCTGTTCGAGCGTCTTCGGCCACGCTGCATACGTATCCGCCACAATGCGTTTTTACCTTGTCCTGTTGCTTATGCTCTGCTGTAGCGCCCCGCTTGCCGGCGGCGTTCAGGTTGCGCACGCGCAGGTGCAGGATGGGTTTTCGGTCGACATGGTCAGCACCAGGGCTCCCGAGGAGCCCGGCAAGGCCAGGCTGGATCTCTACGCGTCGATCCCCTTCACCCATCTCCAGTTCCTCAAGGCCGCCGGCGGCTTCTCGGCCAGCTACGCCGTATATGTAGAGGTCAATCGCGTCGACGAGCAGAACGACGTGCAGGAACTGGTCGAGAACCCCGCCTGGGAAGCGACCGCGTTCGCCGACCATTTTGCCGCGACGCAGTCGCCGGTCAACGCCGCGCTCACGACCCGCTCCCTCTACCTGGAGCCCGGCCGGTACCGCGTGCGCATCCAGGTGCAGGATCGCGCCAACGCGATGCAGATGCAGCAGGAAATGGTTGCCGAGGTGCGCGACTTTTCCGCCCCGATCACCGTGAGCGACCTCATCCTGGTGAACGATTTCAGCGCGGAAACCCAGAGCATCGTGCCCCGCGTCTCGGATCGGTTGACCCTGCGAGACGCTTCGTTCAAGTTCTTTTATGAAGTCTACGCCGACGTGCCGGCCGAAGTCCGCGTCGAGCGCGTCGTCATTCGCACCCAGAAGAGCAAAAGCCTCCCGTTCATGCGCTGGTTTCTGCGCCGCTGGCGCGACGAGGAGCCCTTCGGGGAGGTAGCGTATAACTTCGACGCCACCGTCCAGCTGAAAAAAGGCCGTAACCCGGTGGTCGTGACGGTCCCGCTGCAGGCCTATGAGGTGGGCGAATACGAATTGCGCGTGGCACTCCGCGACGCGGATGGACGATTGATCGATCTCGCCGCACGCGCGGTGTCGCTCGTCGAGTCCGATGCCCAGCACGAAGGGCGGGATATCGATGAAGCCATCGATCAATTGGCCTATGTCGCCAAGGCCCGAGACCTGCGTTATATCCGCGAAGGCAAGACCAAGCAAGAACGCTACGACCGCTTCCTGGAATTCTGGCAGAAACGCGATCCCACGCCGGCGACGCCCGACGTGAACGAACGCATGGAGGAGTATTACCATCGGATCGACTTCGCCAACCGCCATTATTCGGGTCAGGAACGCGGCTGGGAAAGCGACCGGGGCCATGCGATGGTGCTGTATGGCGAGCCGGATGAGATCGAGCAGGGCCAGGCCAACGCCGACGTCAAACATCCCTACGAGATCTGGCACTATCGCCGCATCGGCCGGCGGTTTGTATTCATGGACGAATCGGGTCGCGGTGAATTTCGGCTGATCAGCCCCCCGTGGGACGAGCGTTCCACAATCCGGTGACGCCGGATGCGGGTGAGGTAGCGAGCGCGCATGAGTGATCGCCAGACGTCCGCGCCGCGGATTGTATTCATGGGGACGGCAGCCTTCGCCGTGCCGTCGCTCGAGGCGCTGTGTGCGGCCGGGTTCACGCCGATCGCCGTGGCCACCGGCGCCGACAAGCCCCGTGGACGCGGACAACACGTTACCTTCACCCCCGTCAAGGAAGCGGCCGTTCGGCTCGGCATCGATACGCTGCTTCAGCCCGAGCACGTCAAGGATCCGGCCTTCGCACAGGCCGTGGCCGCCCTCCATCCCGATATCGTCGTCGTCGTCGCCTACCGCATTCTGCCTCCCGCGGTGTATACCGCGGCCCGTCTTGGCGCCTTCAACCTGCACGGATCGCTCTTGCCCCGCTACCGCGGCGCGGCGCCCATTCACCGGGCCGTCATGGCCGGCGAGACCGAAACCGGGGTCACGACGTTTTTTCTGGCCGAACAGGTCGACACCGGCAACCTGATTCTCCAGCGCAGTATGCCCATCGGCCCGGATGAAACGACGGGCGAGGTGCACGACCGGATGATGATGCTCGGTGCCGAGGCGGTGGTCGAAACCGTCCGGCGCATCGTCGCCGGCACCGCCACGCCGTTGCCCCAGAACAACGAAGAGGCCACGGCGGCGCCCAAGCTGTTCAAGGAAGACGGCGTCATCGACTGGGGCCGGCCCGCAAAGGCTGTGCACGACTTCATCCGGGGCCTCTCGCCCTTCCCGGGGGCCTGGACGCGGCACGGCGATACGATGCTCAAGATCTACCGGTCAACCATCGTCGACGGGGCGGGGGCGCCGGGTGAGGTGCTCGAAGCGGGCAAGCGGCTCGTCGTCGCGTGCGGCGAGGGGGCGGTCGCGCTGCTCGAAGTGCAGCAGGAAGGTCGCCGCCGGCTGCCGGCCGACGTGTTCGTGAACGGGTATGCGCTGAAGGCCGGCGATCGCCTCACACCCTGAGCTGTTTGGAAATTCGTTTCAATTGCACAAACACAGAGTGTGTGGTGCAGTAAGGTACAGCGCCTCCCGTCGCTGAAGTGCCCCGCTCGTTGCTCCTGTCCGTCTCTTGCTCTTTTACCGCTTCGTGATGTCTTCAGGCTTTCCGCGCCCCCGGCATACACGTCCCGTGGCCCTGTTCGCTTCGTATGAGCGTGCATTCCAACGCATGCCAAAGCGTGAACGCTTGCGTTCCGACCAGTTGACCGACCGGGCGCGCCACTTGCTGACCGATCGCTTCGGAGCGGGCGGCGATACCCACGTGGGTTATGCGCACTCCGGTTTCGGCCTCTTCGCTCAGCACACCTGCTTCGTCGATGGCGAGGCCGCGCTGCTCTCCCTGTCGCAGGGGACGGCCGTCGCCGTGCGCGTGGTGGACGAAGGACCGTCCGTGATGGTGGGGGAGGGGCCCGGCACCCGTTTCGACATCGAGGCCCTGGAGGCCGGGCAGCTGGATGCCCCGTTGTGGGCGCGCGTCGTGGCGGCGGTCTGGCCGATGGTGCGCGAGGCCGGCCGGCACGTCCAGGTTGCTGTTATTGCGACGGGGGTCCCCAATGTCGCGGAGCCCTATCTGGCGTCGATCGCGGTCGCGACCATGCGGGCCTTGCTGCTCGCGCGGGGCCGGGAGGAAGGCGTGGAGCTGCCTTTTTCAGCCCTCAGCGCTGAAATCTCCCGCCTGATCCGCGGGCCCTACAGCATGGCGTATTTAATGGCCGCCGATGCCGGGTCCGTCGACACCATCGTGATGGTGAACACCCTGACCCGGGCGCGTCGCAACATCCCCATCCCGGGCGGCGATGCGATCTGCTGGGGCATCGTGGATGTCGGTTCGGGCGCGCCGCGCGACGAAGGGGCGTACCGGCAATTCGCACACCTCGCCGAAGAGGCGCTCCAGATTCTCAAGAAAGGGCCGTACCGGGACCTCAGGTCGCTCGCATCGCTCGAGTTTCGCGAGCTGAACCGGGCGCTCGGAAGCCTGCCCAAAAAGCTTCGGCCGGTGGTTCGCTTTCTCGTGGGCGAAACCCACCGGGCCCACCACCTGGATACGGCGCTCAAGCGATCCGACTGGCAGGTCGTGGGCGGACTGCTTTTTTTCTCGCATGCCGCGCTGCGTCAGGAGTGGGCGGGCACGAATGAGCAGGTCGATTACGTTGTAGAGACGGTGGAGTCGCTCGGCGGCGAGGGCATGTACGGGGCGTGTCTGTCGGGGCGTAGCGGATGCGTGCTCGTGGTCGGGCAGCGCTACGCGGTGCCCAGCTGCATCGAACGCATCAAGGAGGGCTTCATGGATCGATTCGGGCGGGAGCCCGAGGCGATGCTCCTCTAGATGCCGGGCGCCTCCGCGGGGGCGGGGCCTGCACGAACGCGCTCCCGGGCCGGCGGCAGGGAAACATCGCCCGGAACCACGGATTTCAGGGGATGCATTTCGTCGGATTGCGCCCTACTTTGCAGCGGTTCGTGGTTCCGATGTCGCGTACCGTATCCATCCAGACTCACCCAAAACGAAACAGAGTATGGCCCAATTTGATCTGGCCGTTGTGAACGAGCGGATAGCACAGGAAAGCGTCTTTGTCGATGAATTGCTCAACGAGATCGGGCGGGTGGTCGTCGGTCAGCGCTACATGGTGGAACGCCTGCTGATCGGGCTGCTCGGCGACGGCCACGTGCTGCTTGAAGGCGTACCGGGTCTGGCCAAGACACTGACCGTCAGTTCGCTGGCCCAGGCGATCAGCACCCAGTTCCAGCGCATCCAGTTCACGCCGGACCTCCTGCCGGCCGACCTGCTCGGCACGCTGGTGTACAACCAGCAGGAGAACAGCTTCACGATCAAAAAAGGGCCGATCTTCTCGAACATCATCCTGGCGGACGAAATCAACCGGTCGCCGGCGAAGGTGCAGAGCGCGCTCCTCGAGAGCATGCAGGAGCGGCAGGTAACGATCGGCGAGACCACGTTCAAGCTCGAGGAGCCGTTCCTGGTGCTGGCCACCCAGAACCCGATCGAGCAGGAAGGCACCTATCCGCTGCCGGAGGCGCAGGTGGACCGGTTCATGCTCAAGATCAAGGTCGGCTACCCAACCCGCGACGAGGAACTGGAAATCATGCGGCGCATGGCGCGCACCGGTGAAAAACTGACCGTGCGGCCGGTGATCAAGCCGGCGCAAATCCTCTCCGCCCGCCTCGTGCTCAACGATCTGTACATCGACGAACGGGTCGAGAAATACATCGTCGACCTCGTCATGGCCTCCCGTCAGCCCACGCAGTACAAGCTCGATGCGCTGACGCCGCTCATCGAATACGGCGCTTCTCCGCGCGCCACGATCAACCTCAACCTCGCCGCCCGGGCGCATGCCTTCCTGCAGCACCGGGCCTACGTGATGCCGGAAGACGTCCGCTCGATCGCGATGGACGTGATGCGGCACCGCATCGCCCCGACCTACGAGGCCGAGGCGGAGGAGGTAACGAGCGAGGACATCGTGCAGCGCATTCTCGACAAAGTCGAAGTACCCTGACGTTTCGGCCGATATGGCGCACACACCCCAAGTCTTCAAAAAAGAGAGTCTGTCGGTCGATTTTATCGTCGAGCAGCTCTCGGCCCGGATGGGGCTTGAAATCTCGTCCGTCAACGCCGTGGACGCATCGCGCCGGCGGGTGACGGAGAGCAACCTGCATCGTCCGGGGCTCGCGCTGGCCGGCTACGTCGATCTTTTTACGTACCAGCGTGTGCAGATCCTGGGAAACACCGAAACCCAGTTCCTGGGGCATTTGAAGGAGAACAAGCGCCGCGAAGCCTTCGAAAATTTGATCCAGTTTCCCATTCCGTGCATTTTTCTGACGGAAAACAACCAGCTGGATCCGGAACTGGTGGAGATGGCGACGAAAGTGGAGGTGCCTGTCTTCGTGACGGCGACCCCCACGACTCGCTTCATGTCCCTCCTCGGCGAGTTTTTGAACGATCAGTTTGCCCTGCAGCAGCCCGTACACGGGTCGCTGGTCGCGGTCTACGGCATCGGATTGCTCATCATGGGCAAATCCGGGATCGGGAAGAGCGAAGTCGCGCTCGACCTCGTGGAGCGCGGACATCGGCTGGTTGCGGACGATGTGGTGATCGCCACAAAACAGGGCGAGCAGATCGTAATGGGCTCCGGTACCGACCTGGTGCAGCACTTCATGGAAGTGCGCGGTCTCGGGCTCGTCGACATCCGGGCCATGTTCGGCATCCGGGCGATTCGCTTCCAGAAGCGGATCGAGGTCGTCGTCAACATGCAGTTATGGGATCCCGACGAGGATTATACCCGCATCAGCATGGTGGATGATACCTATGCCATCCTCGGCGTCGATCTCCCCCTCGTAAAAGTCCCCATCACCCCCGGAAAAAACATCACGGTCATCTGCGAGGTGATCGCGATGAATCATCTGCTGCGTCACTACGGATACGATCCGGCCGAGGTCTTTGCCAAGCGCCTCGCCGAGCGAATCCGGAAAAACGAATCGAGCATGCCGCTGCGCGGTATCGAATATTTCGAGCACGATTACGAATGACGCAGGGTTTAATATGGGGAACGTATTGCCAGGGCCGTAGTTTGGCAGAAAAATTGTATAGAGGTGATGGAAATGACACGATTCCAGCGCCATCTTTCCGTTTCGTGTCGCACGATGGGTCTCACTGTTGACAAGGGATATCCTCGCTCCTATATTTCTTGGGCCAGAAAATAAGCGTAGCCAGGTGTACAGAGTGTTTTCTCATTCTCGTTCGTGCTACCCCTTGTTTGATAGTGGACTATCCCCCACAGGTAGTCCGGTATCTCATAGTAAGCTTAAGTGAACAGCCAGGCGGCCGATTGCCATTGTAACCTGATGGACATCATGCAGACAATCGCACGGTTGCGCCTTACTGGTCGTGAAGTTCTCGAAGAGGCGTATGCTCCCCGGATTCGTCAAGCGAGCTTCCGTGATACCTCTTCCTGCTGTGAGCATGCACTGGATTCGAAGTAAATGGCGGGATAAGCGTTGCTCCTATGGCAAAAAATAGATATTACTACTACGACGAACAGACCTTCTCGTTTGTCGAGTTAAAGCCTAAGCGCTCTAAAATGATCAAGAAGGGCAGTGTGCTCTTCTTGATCGCTCTGGTGATGGCCGGCTTCCTGACGTGGGGGATCGACCAGATGGTGGGCACCCCGGAAGAACTCGCGCTCATCCATGAGAACGAGGTGCTTCAGGAACAGCTGACCACCGTACGGCAGAAGATGTCCGAGTTCTCGGCTCAGCTGGATGCACTGGCCCAGTCCGATCAGGAGCTCTACCGGACCATCCTCCAGGCCGATCCGATTCCTGAAGATGTGCGCCAGGTCGGTGTCGGCGGCGCCGACGCCTACGATGAATTCGATGGGTTCAGCCCGAGCACGAGCGAACTGCTCCGCGAAACGGCCGCCCAGCTCGATCAGCTGGAGCGCCAGATGAACCTCCAGAACGAAAGCTACCGCGATCTCGCCAATCTGGCGGAAAAGCGGAGCGACTGGCTCGCCCAGATGCCGGCCATCCTGCCGGCCGACGGCCCCGTCGTTTCGGGCCATGGCCAGCGGTTCCACCCCATTCTTCGCATTAACCGGATGCACCACGGCATCGATATCCTGGTGTCCCGCGGCACGCCCGTCCATTCCTCGGGCGACGGCGTCGTTCTCGAAGCGGGTCGCAACTCGGGTCTCGGTAATTTTGTGAAGATCAAACACCCCGTCACGGGATACACCACCGTTTATGCCCACCTCTCGGAAATCCCGTCGGGAATCGCCCGGGGCAAGCAGGTTAAGCGGGGTGAGAAGATCGGATACAGTGGCAATACGGGGCTTTCCGCAGCACCGCACCTGCACTACGAAGTGCGTGGCGCCGACGGTCGCTCGGTCAATCCTATCTACTTCTTCCTGCCCAACATGACGCCGGAGCAGTACCGCGAGATGTTCGCCGAAGTTGAGGCGACGGAAAGTTCGCTCGACTGATCCCGGTCCAAACAGGGCTCGCGTTTCTCTTTCCCCAGTCGGAACACACGCATCGCTCGCGCGTGCCCCGCATGAGTATGGCTCAGCGGGACGGGTGGCGTAATTGCCCACGAGCAGATATTGCTTTTATAAAACGAACGTCCTATCGTGCTTTCCGCGCAACGGCGAACGGAGCCGCTGTGCCAGGCTACCACCAACCTTCACGTGCACCTTTAGCAGACTCGTCGACCATGTACTGGACTTTGGAATTTGCTTCTTATCTGGAAGACGCGCCGTGGCCGGCTACGAAGGACGAGCTGATCGATTTTGCGGAGCGTACAGGCGCTCCTATTGAGGTCATCGAGAACCTTCGGGAGATGGAAGACGACGGCGAGCCCTACGAAAGCATCGAGGAAATCTGGCCGGACTATCCTACCGCCGACGATGACTTCTATTTCGAAGAGGAGTAGTCACGCTTGTGTCTGATCTGTCGCACACATCCTGAACCTCGCACCGCCCAGCGCCATCCCCTTTACCCGGTACACGCCGGCCCGATCTTCGTTTTCCCGCACGCCGCCATCTCTGCGTTTCGCTTTTGCCGGGCGCTTCTCGCCCTGCTCTTCGTGCTGCAAGCCCCCCCCGCTACGGCGCAGGTTCGTCCGGATTCCCTCACCGAAGCCCCGCGCCCCATCGTCAATCGCGTCCGTTTCAAGGGCAACAGGACGTTCACCGGCGATCAGCTCGAAGCCCGCGTGCGCACGCGCGCCAACCGTCGGTTTCTTCGCATCCCCGGCTTCACGTGGTGGCTCTGGCTCCATCAACTCGGTGAATCGAACGTCTTTGGGAAACGCCTCGGGCGCGCCCTGATCGCCACGGGAGAGCCGCCGGCGTATCTGGACACCACGGTGGTCCAGCAAGACATCGAGCGCCTCGTCAACTCCTACCGACAGGAAGGCTACCGCCAGGCCGAAATCGAAGCGCACATCGACACCCTGTCGAACGGCCGGCTCGAGGTGAGTTTCCTCATCGACCAGGGGCCGCCGACCTATATCGGAGCGGTATCGTACGAGGTCGATGGGCTCGATCTCGTTCAGCGCCGCGAACTGGCCGGGCAATCGCTCCTCAAGCCGACCCGGATCCGGGTCGAAGGAGACAGCCTTTCGTTTCTTCCGGATCGTCAGCTTTTCACGGTGCCCGTGCTCCACGATGAGCGCCGCCGGATCCTCACCTTTCTCCGCGACGAAGGCTTTGCTTCCGCCACGCGCGACTCGATCCGCGCGATCGTTTTCCCGCGAAGCGCGGATACGCTGGATATCCGGTTTCTTATCCAACCGGGTGAGCGCTTTCGGTTCGATGGCGTGCAGTTCGATGTACTTGGTCCGGAGCGGGTCTACCAGGTGCGGACGGACACGCTCCGGGATCTCTCGAGCGACAGCGCCGGCACGGTGACGGCGCGCATCGCGGGGGAAAGGCGGCTCCGGAGCAGCCTCCTGCAGCGGGCCCTGCAGTTCGAGCCGGGGCAATGGTATAACCAGTCGCTGGTACTGGCCACCAAGCGCCGGCTTGAAGGTACCGGCGTCTTCTCGTTCACGCGCATCGAAGCCCTCATGGCCGATACCAGCCGTATCGGCGTCGCCGGGCCGCTGCACTTGCCGCATCGCATCGAGCTGCGGACGCGCGAGCGGCATCAGATGCGATTCGAGACGTTTATGCTGCAGCGCAACGGGGTGCTCTCGACATCGGACAACGAACTGGGCACAGGGCTCGGCGTCACCTACGAAAACGCGAACGTGCTGGGGCGGGGCGAGCTGTTCCGGTTGAGCACGACAGGGTCCGTTGCGGCGGACATCGATTCGAAAGTCTTTACGTCGGCGCAGATCGAGGTCTCCTCGTCGCTCACGGTGCCCTATCTGATCAAGCCGTTCAACCGGTTCGAAGACGTCTTCGATTTGTACGACGCCCGCAGCCAGCTCTCCGTATCGTTTCTGACGGCACGGCGCGAGCAGTTGCGGCTCGTAATCCGGGGGCGCGGTTCGGCGCGGCTGCGCATCGAAATGCAGCATCGCCCCACGCTGTACACGTTCCTCGACGCGTTCGACCTGACCCTCAGCAATCCGGACACGCTCGTGGGCTTCAAGGAGGCCTTTCTGGACAAGATCGTCGACGCGATCGACGACCCCGTGCAGCGGGCCCAGATCGAGGAGGATTACACCGAGCCCCAGGTGAACAATGCCTTGCGCTACTCCATCCGCTCGGCCAACGTCAATCCGCTGCGGCGCGATCAGGGGTACAGCTATGAGGGATCGTTCGAGATCGGCGGCAACCTGCCGTATCTGATCGACCGGTATATTGCCACGCCGGACAGCCTCGAGGGCCGGCTGCCCGGGCTCAGCCTGTTTCGCGGCAGTTCGTCCGAAAACAGCCTCATTTACCGGCAGTACATCCGGTTGAGCGCGGATTTTCGCAGGTACAAACCATTGAACGCCAATTCGATCCTGGCGTGGAAATTTGTGTCAGGTTTCGCCCATCCGACGGGCGATGCGGACGTCGTGCCGTTCGATCGCCGCTTTTACAGCGGGGGCGCGGCGAGCGTACGGGGATGGGGGCTGCGTGAACTCGGCCCGGGCCGGAATCAGCTGGATTCCAGCAGTCCGATCCTGGGGGGAGAGATCAAGCTCGAGGGGAGCCTCGAATGGCGCAGCACCTTCATGCACGACGTGTTTGCGGCGAACTGGATCGTTGCCGTGTTCGGCGATGCCGGCAACGTATGGGTAGGCCCCCGGAATCCGGGCGGCGCCGTAGGGCGTTTTCGATTCGATTCATTTTATCGCGAATTAGGCGTCGGCACCGGATTCGGGCTGCGTTTGGCGTGGGAATATCTTATCGTACGACTAGATCTCGCCTACAAAGTGCATGACCCGTCGCGCGGAGGCGGCTTCTTCGACCACGCCTTCAGCGAATCCCGCCTCCATTTCGGAATCGGCCATGCCTTCTGACTCCAACCGACCTATGCAGGAAATCGAGACCATGCGCACGCGTGTCGATCGCCTGGTGGATACGCTCCGCTCCGCGTACCGACGTGCCGTGCAACCCGCGGAGGATCAGCACTCCCGTGAAACACGGAAGGCGCTGCGTCAGGTGCCGTTGCTTGCCGCGTTCAAGCGCAATGAACTGGACATTCTGGCCGAGGCGCTGCACAGCCGTGAGTACAAGCGGGACGAGTACATTTATCGTGAGCGTGATCCCAGCCTCGGGCTGTATTTCGTCGAGCAGGGCCGCGTGCGTCTGCTGGTCGAAGAGGCCAATGGCGCCATGCAGGATTTGCGCACCGTGGCCGATTACGGCATCTTCGGTGAACTGGCGGTCCTGGGCGATTTTCGCCGGCTCGAAACGGCCCAGGCGATCACGGAGACGCGCGTGCTGGGTTTCTTCCGGCCGGAGATGAAATACATGATGAAGCAGGAGCCCCGGGTGGCCGCCTTGCTGCTTCATGCGCTGGGGAATTATGTGGCCGCGCAGCATATCGCCTACAACCGGGCCATCGCCGAGCGCGATGGCCGCGTGCACGCCATGAAACTCCAGGATATCGCCGTGATGCGCAGCGAGGCGCGCGTCATGACCCAGGTCTGATCATTCCGCGCCGTAGTCCCTACAGGTTGAGTCCGTGAAGAAGCTCGAAGAGATCGAACTGGTCATTGAAAAATTCGCCGACCGCGGCAAGTCGCTCGCCCGGGTGGATGGCATCGTCTTTTTTGTGGCCGGCGGCGTGCCCGGGGATCGGGTACGCGCCCAGGTGCTCAAGAAAAAGCGAAAACACGCCGAAGGGCGGATCCTCGAACTCCTCGAACCGAGCCCGCTGCGTACGTCGCCCCGATGCGCGTACTTCGGCACCTGCGGCGGATGCAAATGGCAGCATGTCGACTATCAGGCGCAGCTGGATGCCAAACAGCAGAGCGTAGAAGACGCGCTCCGGCATACGGGCGGTTTTTCCGATGTGCCCGTGCGCCCCACCATCGGCGCGGACCCGATCTACTATTATCGCAACAAGATGGAGTTCTCGTTCAGCGCCGCCCGGTGGCTCACGACGGACGAGATCGCGTCGGGCGATCCGATCGACACCCATTTTGCGCTCGGGCTCCACGCGCCGGGCCATTTCAGCAAAGTCATCGACATCAGCGCCTGCTACCTCCAGTCGGAGACCAGCGTCCGGATCGTCAATGCCCTCCGCGACCTCGCGAAGGCGAACGACTGGGCGCCGTGGGATATCCGGAAGCACCACGGCTACCTCCGGCATCTCGTGATTCGCAGCGGGCAGCGCACGGGCGAGCTGATGGTCAACCTCTACACCAACGGGTATGAACCCGACCGGATGGAGCTGCTCCAGCGCCACCTGAAGGCGCATATCCCGGAAGTGACGACGCTTGTCAACAGCATCCACACCGGGCCGGCGCAAGCCGCGCTGGCCGAAGCGACGCATGTCATGTTCGGGCCAGGGGTCATCCACGACGTCATCGGCGGCTTTCGGTTCGAGATTGCCCCGAATGCTTTTTTCCAGACCAATACCCCGCAAGCCGAGCGCCTGTACGAAGTGGCCCGGGCCTTCGCGGACCTCCGGCCGGACGACCTGGTCTATGATCTGTTTTGCGGCGCCGGCACCATCTCCATTTATGTGGCCGCTCACGCGCGGCACGTGATTGGCATCGAGGTCGTTCCCGAGGCTGTTGCCAATGCCCGGGCCAATGCCGCGGCAAATCAGGTCGAAAACTGTACGTTCGTTCTCGCCAATCTCCGGAAACTCCAGCTCGACCACTTTGTTAGTCGCATGCCGTAACCGGATGTGGTCATTCTGGATCCGCCGCGAGCAGGCCTGCTGATCTTTCGTTCCGCCGCTGGCGGCCCTGGGAGCGCGGCGGATCGTTTATGTGAGCACAATCCCCAGACGCAGGCGCGGGACCTCGCGTTGCTTGGAAGCACGTATCGAATCACCGACGTGCGGCGGTCGATCTTTTTCCGCACACATCGCATCGAAAGCGTAATCAGACTCGAGCGGAACGACTGATAGCCGTGTTCGAGGTCGCCCAAATGCCCGTCGTTACGAGTATGTTCACGTAGTCCCTGACATTCAACCGCGTCTATGTTGGTGCTTTAGGATATAATACCGGTTATATCGAAGAACTGTATAACCAGTATCTCTTAGATCCCAGAGCGTCAGCGAAAGCTGGCAGGATTTCTTCGCGGACTATCAGCCGTCGGAATCGTTTATTGCGGATTCGTACGGCTCGTTCATAACGTCGCGACCCGCAGCCTGTCGGGGCGCCCGAATCGCCGACGCCGCCGGCGGAGGGTGACGGTGCGCCGCCGGCAGCGAAAGCGCTCCCGTAGCCGAGGGCACCGAACTGGTGCCGCTGCGCGGCGCCAGCGCCAAGATCGTCGAAAACATGGAGGCCAGCCTCGGCGTCCCGACGGCGACCTCGGTGCGCGCGATGCCGGTGCGCCTCATGGCCGAAAACCGGGCGCTGATCAACGAATATCAGCGCTATGTCGGCGGCGAAAAAGTGTCGTTTACGCACCTCGTGGCGTGGGCGGTCGTCAAGGGCCTGAAGCGATTCCCGAATCTCAATACAACCGTCCGTGGATCCAATGGGTCGCTGCAGCAGGTCGTCCCGAAGGGGACCAACCTGGGTTTGGCCATCGATATCGAGCGCCGCGGCAAGCGCGTGCTTTTCGTGCCCAACATCAAGGGCGCCGACCAGATCAATTTCCTTCAGTTGCTGGGGATCTACAACGACATCGTGAAGCGGGCCCGCGACGGAAAGCTGACGCCGGAAGACTTCGATGGGACCACCGCCACGCTGACCAACCCGGGGATGATCGGGACGGTGCTCAGCGTACCCCGGCTCATGCCGGGCCAGGGCGTGATTATCGGCGTCGGCGCCATCGGGTACCCGCCGGAGTACGAGGCGGTCCCGCCGGACATCATCAAGAAGATGGGGATCTCCGAGGTGATGACCATCACCTCCACTTACGATCACCGCGTCATCCAGGGCGCGGAGAGCGGGGCCTTCCTGGCGTACGTGTCCGAGCTGATCCAGGGCAAACACGATTTTTATCGCGAGGTCTTCTCCGATCTGGGCATCCCGTATCAGCCGTATGCGATGGCCACCGACTCCACGCCGTATTTCGTGCGTGAAGGCGGCCGGGATTCCGAGATGGATCTGATCCACAAGCAGGCCAGCGTGCTTCAGTTTATCCGGGCCTGCCGGGTGCGCGCTCACCTCCAGGCGGACGTAAACCCGCTGGGTTCCAACTGGACGTATCATCCCGAGCTGGATCCCGCTACCTACGGACTGACCATCTGGGATCTGGATCGGCGGTTTATCACCGGCGGACTTGGCGGGCATGACGTCCTGACGCTTCGCGAGGTGATGGACATCCTGCGGCAGACCTATTCGCGAAAGGTCGGGATCGAGTACATGCACATTTCGGAGCCGGCGGAGAAACGCTGGCTCCAGGAGCGCATCGAGCCGATGCGCGGGATGGACAGTCTGTCGGATCAGGAGAAACGCCGGCTGCTGCATCGGCTCAATGCGGCCGAAGCGTTCGAGCGGTTCCTGCACACCAAATACATCGGGCACAAGCGGTTCTCGCTCGAGGGATCGGAAACGATGATCCCGATGATCGACGCGATGCTGTCCGACGCCGCGGATCAGGAAGTGAAGGAGGTCGTGATCGGGATGGCGCACCGCGGCCGGCTCAACGTGCTGGCGAACATCCTCAATAAACCCTACGAGGTCATCTTCTCCGAATTTGAGGGCAGCATCGATCCCAATACGACCCAGGGATCGGGTGATGTGAAATATCACCTCGGTTCGCGGGGGGTGCATGAGGCGCCGAGCGGGGCTACCGTCAAGATTGCGCTCGCATCCAACCCGAGCCATCTCGAGGCCGTCAATCCGGTTGTAGAGGGCATGGTGCGGGCGAAGCAGGACCTGATGCGCATGGCGCGGGCCGAAGCGCCCGGTGGCGATTACAAGGACGCCGTGCTGCCGCTGCTCATCCATGGCGACGCGGCGTTCGCCGGGCAGGGCGTCGTGGCCGAGACGCTCAACCTGAGTCAGCTGCGCGGCTACACGACCGGCGGCACCCTGCACCTCGTCATCAATAACCAGATCGGTTTCACGACCAACGCGAGCGACGCGCGCAGTTCGACGTATGCCACCGACCTGGCGCGGATGATCCAGGCGCCGATCTTCCACGTCAACGGCGACGATCCGGAGTCGTGTGTGCGCATCATGCGGCTCGCCCTCGACTTCAGACAGGTCTTCAACAAGGATGTGGTGATCGACCTGCTCTGTTACCGGGTCCACGGTCACAACGAGGGCGACGAGCCCACGTACACCCAGCCGTTGCTCTATCAGAAGATCGAAGGCAAGCGCTCCGTGCGCAAACTCTACACCGAGCTGCTCGTTCGCCGCGGGGATATGGGGCTGGACGAAGCCGAGAAGATGCTGGACGATTACCGGGGCTTGCTCCAGGAGGCGTTCGATCGGGTGAAGGCGCTCAAGGAAAACAAGCAAGAATTGAAGGTGCTGCCCCGCCGGCGCGAGGTCCGCGAAGAGCCGCCGGTGGATACCTCGGCCCGGCGCGAGGATCTGGAGGCGACGGTGCGCTCTCTGGTGCAGCTGCCCGAGGGCTTCAACGTCCATGAGAAGTTGATGCGGCAATTCGAGCGTCGCGACGCCCTGTTTGCCGAGGAAAAGAAGATCGACTGGGCCTTCGCGGAGGCGCTCGCGCTCGGGTCGCTCTTGCTGGAGGGCACGACGGTGCGTCTGGCCGGGCAGGACTCGCGCCGCGGCACGTTCAGCCATCGCCATGCGGTGCTGTACGATCAGCGATCGGGCGCGGAATACATCCCGCTCAACAACATACGGGAGGGGCAGGCGTCACTCCTGATTTACGACAGCTTCCTTTCCGAATACGCAGCCTGCGGTTTTGAATACGGCTACTCCGTGGCCTTCCCGGATGCGCTCGTCATCTGGGAAGCCCAGTTCGGTGACTTCGCGAACGGCGCGCAGATCATCTTCGACCAGTTCCTGTCGGCGGCTGAGGAGAAGTGGGGGCAGCAGAGCCGGCTCGTGCTGTTGCTGCCGCACGGGTACGAAGGCCAGGGGCCGGAGCATTCCTCGGCGCGACTGGAGCGTTTCCTGCAGTTGTGTGCGGAAGACAACATGATCGTTGGCACGTTTACCACGCCGGCGAACTTCTTCCACGCGTTGCGCCGTCAGGTCAAGAACACGATCGCGCGTCCGCTGATCGTCATGTCGCCGAAGAGCCTGTTGCGGCACCCGCACGCGATCTCGACGCCGGAAGAGTTGATGGAGGGTTCCTTCCAGCCGATCATTCCGGCGAACGTGCCGGACCCGGCTCGCGTCCGGCGCCACGTCTTCTGCAGCGGCAAGGTGTATTACGATCTCCTGCAGGCGCAGCAGAAGCACGACGGTTTGTCCGAAACCGTGGCGATAACGCGTGTGGAGCAGTTTTATCCGTATCCCGAGCGGGAGATCGACGCGGAACTGGCGCGGTTCGCCGGAGCGGAAGAGGTGGTGTGGTGCCAGGAGGAGTCGGCCAACATGGGCGCATGGACGTTCCTGCGGCATCGCATCGAGGCGGCGCTGGAACGTCAGCACGGGGCTTGCGGCAAACGCCTTGCCTACGCGGGCCGGGCGGCCAGCGCGAGTACGGCGTCGGGGAGCGCAAAAATACACCAGCAACAACAAGATGCGCTGGTGTCGGAAGCCCTGGGGCTAGAAGTCTGAGAAATGCAAACCCCCGGTCTCGGCACCACGGTGTCCGAGACCGGCTGGTTTCTTAATACTGGCGCGAACGCTTGCGAGAGTTGCGGGCGGCCTTTTCGCGGGCCAAACGGCGCTCTTCAGACGGTTTCGTGTACGCCATATTGGCGCGAAACATACGGAGGACGCGGCTCCGGTTCACGGCGCGTTTGAAGCGGCGAAGCGCACGGTCGATCGATTCGTTATCGCGAACTTTAATTCCTACTGCCAAGTGTGTTCTCCCTGTCTAGGTTTGGTTGGAGTCCAGGAAAGCAAAGAATAATACAACGATTTGTTCCACTCGTCAAGCATCTTGCACGCATCTTGACCGAGTCTTTATCACAGAAAGGCCATGCAGCGGTTCGGTCTGCATGGCCTTTCTGTTCTTTCAGGGTTTCGGTCGTAAACTAGCCGCCATAATATTTCGCCAGGACGACGCGCGTAAGTTGCTCTACGCGTTCCGAAGGTTCGTAGCGGACGAGCGTGTTGAGGCGGCGCATGCCGGCTTCGTTGCTCAGCGCATCGAGCGCCATGAGTGCCATCGTGCGGCGCGCCTCCTTTTTGTCCGTCTGGTAGATCTCCAGTATTTTCGACGTGGCCGGATCCAGGTTCATTTTGCCGGGGTAGTGCGCCGCATAAAAGATGATATTGCTCAACGCCTGCTCCTGAATTTTCGGCACCGGCGAATCCAGCGAGGCCACGAGCTGGTTGCCGTAGGCCGTCCACCATGCCGGTGATTTGGTGTCGAGTGTGTTTTGCGCGCTGCTTTGCAGCGGGATGGCGAGGGCGAGGACAAAAGCCAATACGCCCAGCCGAGTGATCGAATGTTTCATGATTCTCCCTCCCTCAAGGGATTCATTGAAAGGTTCGTGAAGCTCTACGGAAGGGCTTCCGGCGTTGTTGCGGAAGTGCTGATTTTTTGACATTTAGGAAATGGTGCCATGCCCTTGAAACTGGTTCTTGCGACCCGCAACGCCGGGAAAGTTGCCGAAATGCGCGCGCTGCTTGACGGATTGCCCGTCGACGTGATCAGCGCCGACGCCTTTCCCGCGATGCCGGACGTGGAGGAAGACGAGCCGACCTTGCGCGGCAATGCCGGCAAGAAGGCGCGGGAGGTCTACGAATACACGAAGCTGCCTGCCCTGTCGGACGATACGGGGCTGGAAGTCGACGCCCTCGACGGCCGGCCCGGGGTCTATTCGGCGCGGTACGCGGGTCCGGAGGCCAATCCGGCCGCGAACCGGCGGCTTCTGCTGGAGGAACTCGGGGAGGCGCCAGATCGCACCGCGTCGTTTCGGACGGTGCTCGCGTTTTATGACGGGCACGCCATGCACTTTTTCGACGGCGTTTGCCCGGGGCGCATCCTGGAAGAAGAGCGGGGTGCGGGGGGATTCGGGTACGACGCGCTCTTTCTGCCGGACGGCGAAACGCTGACGTTCGCCGAGTTGCCGCCGGCACGAAAAAACGCCATCAGCCACCGGGGGCGGGCCATGCGCGCATTCCGGACTTTTCTCGAGACACGTTTGAGCGAGGGGGGTGTATGATCGCGCTGGTGCAACGGGTAGCGGAGGCGCGGGTCGATGTGGCCGGCGAAACCGTCGGGGCGATCGGCCCGGGCTTGCTGATCCTGCTCGGCGTGCACGTCGCCGATGCCGAGCGCGAGGCGGACTGGCTCGTGCGCAAGTGCGCGCAGCTGCGCATCTTTAATGACGAGGCCGGAAAGATGAACCGCTCGGTTCTCGACGCCGGCGGGGAGGCGCTCGTCGTCTCCCAGTTCACCCTCTACGGGGATGCCGAGAAAGGGAATCGCCCCTCGTTTGTGCACTCGGCGCCCCCCGAGCAGGCGGACAGGCTCTATCGGTACTTCGTAGACCGGCTGGGCGAGGTGCTGGCCCGGCCCGTGCCTACGGGCATTTTTGGCGCGTCGATGCAGGTGCATCTGGTGAACGACGGCCCGGTCACCCTCTGGCTGGAACGCAAGGCGCCGGCATAAGCGTTGTAATTTTGTCCGCCGGTACCGATTCTATCGCTCGACGTCCTTGTCGATCGAAGAACCCCGGAGTATCTTCAAGGGTAGACCCCCTATTCCGTTCATCTTTCGCAGAAAGGAATTGTATGACTGACGCACCATCACTCACGCACGTCGACCCGCAGGGCGGCGTGCGTATGGTAGACGTTGCGGAGAAATCCATCACCGCGCGCACCGCGGTCGCCGCAGGCAAAGTGGTTCTTGGAGAAGAGGCGTTCAGACTGGTCGCCGAAAACAAGATTCGGAAAGGGGATGTACTCACCGTGGCGCAAATCGCCGGCATCCTGGGGGCCAAACAAACGAGTAAATTGATTCCGTTGTGCCACGATGTGTCGCTGAAAGGAGTCGATGTCGTGCTCACCCTCAAAGAAGAAGACTTTTCGGTCGATATCCGCGCGCTCGCCAAGACGATCGGACCCACCGGCGTCGAAATGGAAGCGTTGACCGCGGTTTCGGTAACGGCGCTCACGGTGTACGACATGTGTAAGTCGGTGTCGAAAGGCATCCGCATTACGGACATTCACCTGCTCGCAAAGACAGGAGGACAGAGCGGCGACTATCGCAAGGAAGAACGCTAACCCATTGTATTCGCTGAATCGGATTTAATCATGCTCGATCTGTTGGCAGGGGGCGGGATCGCCCTCATCTTGCTCATCCTGTTTTTCCTCATTCTGTTTCTGTACTTCATCCCGGTCAATCTCTGGATTACAGCATTTTTCTCGGGGGTGAGGCTGAAGCTGATGCGGGACCTGGTCGGCATGCGACTTCGCAAGGTGCCGCCTGCGGCGATCGTGAAGCCGTTGATCACGGCCCACAAGGCGGGTATCTATGTCGATTCCGGCGAGCTGGAAGCCCACTATCTCGCCGGGGGGCGGGTTCAGCAGGTCGTAAATGCCCTCATCTCGGCCGATAAGGCGAACATCGATCTGTCGTTCAAGCAGGCGACGGGGATCGACCTCGCCGGCCGCGACGTGTTCGAGGCGGTTCAGGTGTCGGTGAATCCGAAAGTCATCGAGACGCCGGCGGTGTCGGCCGTCGCGAAGGACGGGATCCAGGTGCGCGCCATCGCGCGCGTCACCGTGCGCGCCAACATCGAACGCCTGGTCGGCGGCGCCGGCGAGGAGACCATCATCGCGCGCGTCGGCGAGGGCATCGTGTCGACCATCGGCTCCTCGGCCACGCACAAGGAAGTGCTCGAAAATCCGGATTCGATCTCCAAGGTCGTCCTCTCCAAGGGCCTGGATTCTGGTACGGCTTTTGAGATTCTTTCCATCGATATCGCTGATGTCGACGTCGGCGAAAACATCGGCGCCAAATTACAGACCGATCAGGCCGAAGCAGATCTCAAGGTCGCGCAAGCAAAAGCGGAAGAACGTCGTGCCGCCGCTGTTGCGAAAGAACAAGAAATGCTGGCGACCGTAGTCGAGCAGCGAGCGAAACTGGTGGCCGCCGAGGCCCAGGTGCCGCTCGCCATCGCCGAAGCGTTTCGTACGGGTAACCTGGGTATCATGGATTATTATACACTGAGAAATATCCAGGCCGACACCCGCATGCGGAACTCGATTGGCGGTGAAGAAGAAGGCCCCTCCACATAATGGCGCATCTGGTACCATGCGCGGTGCGAAATGCTAGGATATATGTCTGAAAAGGATCGTGTGCTAAGCCGTCTGTCGCGCTTCACGGCCTTTAGCACGCTGGGTATCATCGGCACGACGCAGGATCTGGCGCGTCTCGCACTCGAGCACGTCGAAAATTCGGATGCCGAGAAGGTAGCGGAAGAAACGCTCTGCCTCGTGGCGGTCACGTCCGCCCGCGCCGCCGAAGTCGGGCTCCGCCAGGAGCCTCAGATCTCCAGCATGGTGGTGCCGACCATCCTCGATCTGCCATTCGCCTACCGGGACTATCTCGTAGGAGGGGCGATGATCACCCAGCGCGATACGTCGCTGCTGGATGCAAACGAAGCAGCCTACAAACGCCTCCAGACCATCCGGGCCTTTTACGCCGGCCACTTCCCGGAGAATCGCTTTCCCTCCGAGCCGGTCGTTCGATCCAAAATGGAAACCTGGATCGAGCGATACAGCCTGCCTTCGCTCGCGGTGACGCCGGCCGAACGACTCCAGCAGCAGGCTTTCGTGCACGTGCTCATGACGCATCTCAAACTGACGCTGGCGTTCGGACGCCAGGGTTAGGCGCGATCTGAAGACTTTTCCGGCATCGCCTGGACCGCTTCTCAGCATACCTCAAAGCCCGCATTTCCCTGCCGCGGTTCCGCACAGTGAGCTTTCTGTAAAGAATAACGGTTGTTGTAGGGGATTATTCCGGCAGAGGCTTGTTTCAGAGGCGATTCTGATTTTATTACATAACGGTCTTATTTGGTGCCGATCATCTTTTGCCGATAAGACAATCATGCTCCCCGCACGTCCGATCCTCAACGGGATCTTTTGCTCCATGCACATCAGAGAAAGGGTGGTATCCGATGAGAGCTCTTCAGGAGGTCAGTATCAATGGGATTTCTGGGCTGGGTTATGCGGAGGTGGTCCGCACCGCAAATCGCGCGGAAGAATGCCGCGGCGTGATCGTATTCGATGAAGCGGCCGATGTCGACGCGCTCGAGCGCGCGATCCAGGAGAAAGGCGGGGTGTATTCGGGCATCGTGTATGCCCCGACCGAGGCGCACGTAGCCACATTCCCGATCAAAATCCGGCATTTCGAACACGAGGTGGATGAGCCCGGCGCCACGTTTGTCGCGAGCGCGATGCCTGTCTGATCCAGGCCGGGGCTATTTGCCGCTGAAATTCGCGCTGCGCCGGTTCAGGAACGCATCGACCCCTTCCTTGAAGTCGTCTGTCGCGCACGCATGTCCGAAGAGGGCCGCCTCGTGGCGCAGTCCTTCCGCGAGGGGCAACTGTGCGGCCCGGATGGCCTCCAGGGCATAACGGATAGCCAGCGGTCCCTTTGAGCCGATCGTCTGTACCATGCGTCGGGCCTCGTCGAGCAGGGCATCCGCCGGCACGACCCGGTTTACCAGGCCAATCTCGTAGGCGCGTCGCGCGTCGATGCGCTCGCCGGTGAGGATGAGTTCGAGGGCGATGCCGAGTCCGACGATCCGCGGCAGACGCTGCGTGCCGCCATACCCCGGTATGATGCCGAGGTTGACCTCGGGCTGTCCGAACGAGGCGGTTTCCGACGCGATGCGGAGGTGGCAGGCCAGCGCCAGTTCGCAGCCGCCGCCCAGGGCGAACCCGTTTACCGCAGCGATCACGGGCTTGGAGAGTCCCTCGATCCGATTGAATACGGCCTGACCCTCCAGGGCGAACCGGTATCCGCTCTGGCCGTCGAGCGACGTAAACTGCTTGATGTCGGCGCCGGCGACGAAGCTTTTTGGGCCGGCCCCGGTAAGGATGACGCCGGCGACCTCCGCGTCGCGATCCACCTCGTCGAGCACCTGCGCCAGGTCCTGCATGACGGCGGCGTTGAGCGCATTGAGGGCGTCGGGGCGATGGATCGTGATGGTGGCTACGCGGTCTTCGACGGCGTAGCGTAGGGTGTCGAACGTCATGGCTGGGAAAGGCTGGGAAACAGGGCCTAGTTGCGCGTCCGGTTGCGCGAGGAGGACTGCTCGGACTCTTCGTCGATGTCGTAGGAATCCATCTCGCTCAACAGATCCGCCGGGCTGGCAAACACTTCCTCGATTTCCTCGACGGAGGCCTCGGTTTCTTCGACCTCGCTCAGCAGCGTATCCAGCTGGAACGTGATCGCTTCGGGGTCGCGCAGCGTGAGCGACTGCTCGTGGATGTATTTGATGACATCCTCGATCGTCGCGAGCTGGGCTTCGATGATCTCGAGGTTTTCCTTGCTCCGCTTGAATCGTTCGAGGCGCTGTTCGAGGATCTTGAGGTGGCGTTCCTTGATGGCGCGTACGCGGGGCGTCAGTTCGTTGAGCGTGGCGCGCAGCGATTCGATGGCGCGGGCCACCTCCTTCTCGGCGCCGTTCTGCGACGAATATTCGTACCGTTCCTTCTGGTAGAGGAGTTTCAGGTAGGATTCGATCAGGCCGTTGATCTTCTTGATGTGGCTGTCGAGCAGGCCCTGGGAGGCGTAGCTCATCTTGCGGTAGTTCGACTGGATGTCGGTCTGAAGCTTCCGCAGCCGGGCGAAGCGGCGCTGGCTGTACTTGGTGAGGAGCTGGTAGATTTCCTTCTGGGTGGGCGGTTTGCTCTTCTCCTTGGCGTGCTGCGCGCGGACCAGCCGTTTGAAGCGCTCCTGGCGGGGGACAATGCCGAGGTACATCAACTCCACGGCCGCCGCGAGCATGAGAATAACATTAAACCACGAGCCGGCGCCGGCATCCCCGCTCAGAAAGAAGGCCACCAACATGGAGCTGATCAGGAATCCGAGATTCCAGGGGCTCAGGAAGGCTTCTTTCGTGTAATTGATCTCAGCATCGTTCATGGGCGAAGAAGCGACGGTATCCGGCGAAAACGTGTGCGTGTCGTGAGGCGCGCGGGCGAGCGCTATTTCCGAAGCCGGCCGATCGTTTTTTCGGTTCCGGTCTTCGTCGTGGGAGTAGGGTTTGCTGGGGGTGTACCTCCCGAGGACGCTTCGGCCTTGGTCTGAGGATGTGCGACGTTTGACGGAGGGTCTTGTTTCGAGCCGGCATCCTCCAGCCCCATCTCGATCTTGACCTGGCGGATGAGCGACTGCGCGCGGAGCTTCTCCATCTCGGCTTCCGACACGGCGTTCTGTTCGTCGGCTTCGGCCTGCTCCGCGGCTTCGGAGAGGGCCATGTCGAGCTTGACCTCGTGCCGGACCGTCTCCAGCGCGAGTTTTTCGATCATCTCGTCGTGCGTACGCAGGATGTCTTCGCCCGGGGCGTCCTGCATCTCCTTGAGCGCCCGGTTGATGGTCTGCAACCGCTCGGCAGAACGAACCTGTTCCTTCAGCTTTTTGAGCGCCCGCAGATGTTCTTTTTCAGCCTGCTTGATTCGGTCGAACTCCTCTGGCGTCATGGTGTCGCTTATTCGGTTTGAGACCGTTGTTTGCCGATCGTCTTGGCGCCCTGCTCGGCTTCGCGTTCAGGCAGTTCGAGATTGGATGCGCTCTCGCGGCCGGCGGATTCCTGGGCGTCGACGCCCATCTCCAGCTTGAACTGCTTGACCAGTTCGGCGGCCCGGATCGATTCGGCGTCTTCCTCGATGCGCAGCGCTTCGCTGTCGAACGAATCGAGCGCCATCTCGATGCGCGCCTCGTTCTTGGCGGCCTGTTCGTTGATGCGCTGGACCATTTCGTCGTGCGTCTGGTCGACGCCGCCTACCTCGAACTGCTCCATCGCATCCGCCACTTTGGCCTGCCATTTCGAGCGTTCGTGCGCGCGGAGGGCTTCTTTCGCCTCCTGGATCTTGCGATCCTTTTCGCGCATGAAGGCTTTTTTTACCTGGATCGCCTTGTCATACGCCGCGGAGGCGTATTTCAGCTGTTCCTTGGACCGATCGTGCGTGTCCTTCGCTTTCTCAAGCTGGATCGCATACCGCTGCGCGAGGTCGTCCCGGCCGGCCTGAATGCCTGCCTTGATCTTGGAGGTCAGGTCGGCGATTTCCCGCTCCACGCGGCGCACTTCTTTCTCGAGAAGCACCACACTGGCTTTCACCGTGGCGATGTTCTCGTTCATCTTCGGCACCTGATCGTTCAGTTCCCGAATGTTTTGCTCGAGAATGAGGCGTGGATCTTCGAGTGCCGAGATGGCACCGCCAAAGATTGATTTTACCCAACGGGAGAAGCGGGACCAGACAGACATGGAGACGTTGACGGTAGGGTTGAGTGTAAAACGTGCCAAAACGCACGCAATATAACGCATCTGCGTATAACGAACACGCTATCCGTAAAGATGCACGCTGTGGCTATTTTGAGGAGGACATCCACGCCCCCCCGGTAAAGCGGTCCATCAGGATGGGCCGGCTCGCGGGCGGCGCCGGCAGGATGGTGCAGGCGTTTTCGAGCTGTTTGCGGAGGCTTTCGACCCGGTCGGCGCGCCGGGTGTACAGGGTGGCGATCGGGTCGCCGGCGGCGACCGCGTCGCCCGGGCGCACGTGGAGGATCAGCCCTGCCGCGGGATCCACCGCGTCTTCCTTCCGCATCCGGCCGGCGCCCAGCTCGACGGCGCACCATCCTACGGCCAGGGCGTCGATGCCGTGCAGGTAGCCATCCCATCCCGCAGGCGCCGTCACCGTGTAGGAGGGCGTGCCGGGCCACCCGTAGTCGGGCGCGTCAATGACGGCGGCGTCGCCGCCCTGGGCCTCGATCAGGCGGGCGAAACCATCCAGCGCCGCCCCGGACGCGACGGCCTGGCGCGCGGATGCGGCGCCGGCCTCAGGGGATTCCGCCACGCCGCCGAGCCACAGCATCTCGCCGGCGAGGGCATAGGTGACGGTCATGAGGTCGTCGCTCGGCTCGCCCCGAAGACACCGGATGCTTTCGGCGACTTCGGGCCAGTTCCCCACCGCGATGCCGAGCGGATCGTCCATGCGGGTGAGCCAGGCGACGGTCGGTTTGCCGTATCGTTCGCCGATCCCCACGAGCGTCTCCGCCAGGCGGCGCGCGTCGGCTTCGTCCTTCATAAAGGCGCCGCGACCGCATTTGACGTCCAGCACCAGCGCGTCGATGCCTTCCGCGAGCTTTTTGCTCATGATCGAGGACGCGATGAAGGGGATAAACTCGACCGTTCCCGTGACGTCGCGCAGCGCGTACAGTTTACGGTCTGCCGGCGCGATCTCCCGGGTCTGTCCGATCATGACGAGGCCGAGTTCGGCGAGCTGCCGGCGGTAGGCGTCGAGCGAGAGGGTGGTGCGGAAACCGGGGATGCTTTCGAGCTTGTCGAGCGTGCCGCCGCTGTGGCCCAGGCCGCGCCCCGAGATCATCGGGACGGGTACGCCGCAGGCCGCGACGATGGGGGCGAGGATGAGCGAGACCTTGTCGCCCACGCCACCGGTCGAGTGCTTGTCTACCTTGCGTCCCGGGATGTCGGACAGGTCGAGCACGACGCCGGAATGCAGCATGGCGTCGGTGAGCGTGGCGGTTTCCCGGTCGGTCATGCCCTGGAAGAAGGAGGCCATGAGAAAGGCGCTCATCTGGTAGTCGGGCACGTCGCCGACCGTATAGGCCTCGATGAATGCGCGCAGATCGGCCGGCTCGATCTCGTGGCCGGCTCGTTTGGCGAGGATGAGTTGAACGGGGTTGGCGACCATGGAGGCAAAACGGAAAAAGGCGATCCGCGCCGCGGACCGCCTTGAAACCCAACGGTATGGGGTACCCTGCGAAGGGGAGCGGTTATTTGCCCGTCTTCGCGTACCGGCGGTTGAACTTCTCGACGCGGCCGGCGGTGTCGACATACTGGCGACGGCCCGTGTAGAACGGGTGGTTCGTCGAGTCGACTTCCGACGCGTACGTGTCGGAATCCATCGTCGAACGGGTCTGGAATGACGTACCATCCGCCAGTTTGACGGTGATCATCTTGTATTCCGGATGGATATCTTTTTTCATGGTATCGGCCTGCGGTGCAGCGTACAACTCGATTGAGAGGACATCCATACTCGTCTTGCGCCGGCAGGTTTCCACCGGAAGGCATCCGCCGGCGTGTTCCAGATTTCTTCGCAGACGGCCGGCGTGTCTCGAAATCACGCCGGTGAGGATCGTGTCGGACATCGGTGGAGTGAAACCGCTCAAAATTCCAGTTTGTAGCTCAGAACGGGGAGCGGGAAGCCGTCGCGCACGATGTCCACCCGGTTCGTCCGGTAGTTGTAGTCGAAATAGCGGTCCTTCGCGCCGAGCGCGTTTTTTACCTGGAGCGCCCAGACGTGAGACCGCTCGGGTCGGTTGATGCGGTAGGTGACGGTGACATCCGCGAGGAACAGGGCCGGCCACCGCTGCTCGAACGCGCGCGTCTCGTCAAACACCGGCTCGAGGCGACGTCCGGACGCGACCGGGTCGAGCGGACTGTGCCGCTTGCCGCCGATCGCAATGAGCCGCCCGTTCAATCCGAGCAAGCGCCTACCCTGGCGAAAGCTGAATTCCCGGCCGGCCAGGGCGTTGACCGCATATCGCTGATCGAAGCGCGTCGGCCGCCATAACGCGTCGCCGCCGCGGTATCGGGATTCGAACAAGGAGCCGGTGACCAGGAAGTAGAACCCCTCTTTCAGGAACCGTTCGAGGGTCACTTCGACGCCCTTGTTGGCGCCGGCGCCGATGCCGGCGAGGGCGGCGTTAAATCCCCAATCCTGCTCAAAATTAAGCATCGAATAGGCGCTGTCGGCGATGACCGGTATATCGAACAGATACTGATAGTAGGTTTCGATCTTGAGGCGATGGGCGTCGTCGAGGGCCAGGTCGTAGCCGAGCACGAGGTGATGGGCTCTGGACAGGCCGAGCGTGCCGTTCGGGCGGCCGCCGTCGCCGGCAGGATCGGCAAAGTAGATACGAACCTCTTCGGCCTGGCTGTGCCGGCCCAGGCCCAGGCTCCATGCCTGGCGTTCGTCGGCCTGCCACCGGATCCCGACGCGGGGCTCGATGGACGCGCTTTCGGTGAGTCCGAAATAGGTGCCGTGGATGCCGAGCGCGAGCGTCCATCGCGGGGCCGGCCGGAGCCGCGACTGGATGCCGGCCTCCCACAGGTAGGCGTGCCCCGCGCCGGCGGCGAGGAGGACCGCCGGCGGACGCTGTCCCGGCGCATCCCGCAGCGTGAGGTCGTATCCGATGCGTTGCACCGACAGGCTGGTCTCCTGGGTATGCCGCGCGCTGAATTTATGGCTGAGCTGGACGCCGGCGGAGGCGCGCAGGTCCGTCGAGTGGATGGCCAGGTCGGGCTGGAACCGCACGTTCTCGTCGAGACGGTCCCAGTCCCACCGCGTCCGGTTGACGGTTACCGCCAGGCGGGACTGGAGGTAGGTGCGCGCGCCGAGGAGCGCATGGTGGGTCAGGCCGGCGACGCCGATATCGAGCGCGAGCCTGGCGTCGACGCGGTCCCAGAAGTCGTATTCCCACGCCGTGGAATCGGTGGTGGCGCGCTGCGTCTGGCGGTCGCTTCCGCCCATCCCCCACAGGCTGAACCGACCGGCGCGGCGCGTGGGGAGGTTGAGGTGGAAGGCGACGTCCTGAAACGTGGTTTTCGATTCGGTGGGGAGGAGCGGCAGCAGGAGGCCGAGGGTGGAGTACCGGTAGTTGAACAGATACGACCCGCCGCCGTCGCCGAGCGGCCCCTCCGAGGCGGCATCGAGGCCGATCACGCCGACCTGGAGGGTATGCTCGTACCGGGACGCATTCCCCGGCCTGAATTGCATGTCGAACACGCCGGCCAGCGCGTTGCCGTACGTGGCCGGAAACGCGCCCGTCATCACATCGGAGTTGGCGAGGAGCTGGCTGCTGAACAGCGTGAGGCCGCCGCCGCCCGCGACGCTCAGTCCGGCGAAATGGTTCGGATTCGGGATTTCGACACCCTGCAACCGCCATTGCACCCCTTTGGGGCTGTTTCCACGGATGGCGAGGGCATTGTCGCTGACGCCGCCGGCCGATGCGATGCCGGCGAACGCCGACGCCATCCGGGCCGGGTCGTCGAGGCCGCCGGCATAACGACGCGTGTCTTCAACCGAAAACGATCGCGCGCTCACGAAGGCCATGTCGTTGATGGCATTCCCCTTCGCGGCGTCTGCCTCGATCACGATCTCCTGCCCCTGCAGGATGTCTTCCTGGAGGGCGATGTTCAGGACCACCTCTTTGCCGGCGGTGACCAGGACATCGGGCAGCAGGACGGGCTCGAAGCCGAGGAAGCTGATGCGGATGCGATGCCGGCCGACCGGCACGCGGGGCACCTCGAAGCGGCCTTCGAGGTCGGTGGTCGTTCCCACGGGCGGATCGACGCTGAGCACGACCACGTTGGCGCCGGGCAGGGGTATCCGGCTGTCCCGGTCGACGACGACGCCGCGGACGGTCTGGTACGGTGTCGCCGGCGTCTGGGCGCCGGCCGTGCCGGCCAGATGGAGGACGAAAAAAAGGCTATACAGAAAACGACGCATGACCGGGTTGGAATCGCTGAAACAACGGGCCCAAACTAGCCCGGTCGCGGCGTCCCGTCGTCCGCACCCGTGGGACTGGACGTCATCATGTGTCCGTTCCAGCGGGATTGTTCGCGTCGGCGGCGCTGGACTCCCGGTCCCGGTACGCGGATGGCGACCGTTGCGTATGTTTCTTGAAGACCGCGTTGAACGAGGATTTCGAGTTGAAGCCGGCATCCAGTCCGATGGCCAGCACCGTCAGGTGCGCGCAGGCCGGGTCGTCGAGCCGTTCCTTGGCCTCGCGGACGCGGTATCCGTTCACGAAGTCGTAGAAGTTGAGGCCGAGCTGGGTGTTGAGGACCTCGGTGAGGTTGTGCGGGGAGATGTCGAGCGCGCCGGCGAGGTCGACCAGGGTGAGCTGGCCGTTGCGGTACAGCCTGTCCCGCTCCATGACGGCGCAGAGCCGCTCCTTGATTTCCCGCGCGGTGTCCGGCTCCATGCCGGATTTGGCGTAGCTGGGTTTGTCCGGGTTCGCCGGCCCGGCGTGGGTCGGCGTTTCGGGGGGCGGACTCTCCTTGGGCAGGAGGATTTCGGGCTGACGCAGACCGAAATAGCCGATCAGGTACACCATGACGGCCAGGGCGATCAGGGCGATGTCGTCGTGGATGGTCGAGGGATCCATCCCTACGGGGTGTTCGGCGGTGGGTTTGCCCACCAGGTAGAGTACGAACGAGAGCACGAGGAGGAGGACAAAGCCGTAGGTGACGTTACGCACCCAGTTGAGCTGGACGTGGTCGAGCATGGAGTGGGTCCAGCGGATGCGCCGGCGGTGCCGGCGGATGAGGACGAGCACCCAGCCGATGTACAGCGCGCCGAAGCCGATCTTGAAGGGGGCGAGTGCGCCGGCCAAAATCAGATACCGGTTATGGTCCGGGTGCATCATGTCGGCGAGCTTGGCGGCCCCATCCAGCCTGTAGAAGGGGACCATCACCAGGAGCGCGAGGAGAAAGGGGAGGAAATGCAGGTAATCGATACGGCGCAGCGCGTGCGCCGGCGTGGTGAGGGTCCGGGCATAGAGAAACCAGAGGGGGCCATAGAGGAAGCCGATGCCGGCATCCAGCCCGATGAACTGGGGCGCCTGCTGGTCGAGGCCGGCGGTGTGGTACCAGGCTGTCACGAGGTCGACTGAAAACGCGATCATCGCCAGGGCGAGCAGCCGATTCGGGGTCGTTCGAGGGCTTCGGCTGGCCAGGATGGCGGCCAGAAACAGCCCTTGCGCCGCACCGAGGATGTAGACGATGGCCATGGTGAAGTCAGGACGTGGCGATACGCGATGGGCGAAGGGTTGTGTACATCGGGCTCATCGCGCGTTCATCGCCGCCTCCATCTGGGCGATGTTGTCGCGGAGTTCGGCGGCGCGCTCGAACTTGAGGTTTTCGGCGGCTTCGTTCATTTCCTTGCGGAGCTGGGCGATAAGGTCGCGTTTTTGATCCTCGGTGAGGTACTTGACCACCGGGTCCGCGGCGATCGGCAGGTTCTCGTCGCTGCCGTAATAGCGCGAGCTGACGCCATCTTCCTGGTCGGCCTTTTCCTCGGCGATGACGGTGCCCCGGAGGATCTCTTCGCGCGACTTGAAGACGGTTTTCGGGATGATGCCATGTTCTTCGTTGTAGGCGAGCTGGATCTCCCGCCGGCGCCGGGTCTCGTCCATCATCCGCTGCATCGATCCGGTCACCGTATCCGCATACATGATGATGCGGCCCTCGGCGTTACGGGCGGCGCGGCCGGCGGTCTGGATGAGCGAGCGGTCGCTGCGCAGGAAGCCTTCCTTGTCCGCGTCCAGAATGGCCACGAGCGCCACCTCGGGGAGGTCGAGGCCTTCGCGGAGCAGGTTGACACCGATCAACACATCGAAGACGCCCAGCCTCAGGTCGCGCAGGATTTCGACGCGTTCGAGGGCGTCGATATCCGAGTGCATGTACCGGACCTTCACGCCGAACGAATCCAGGTATTCGGTCAGGTCTTCCGACATGCGTTTGGTGAGGGTGGTGACCAGCGTGCGCTCGTTGCGTTCGCTGCAGCCCCGGATTTCCTCCAGCAGGTCGTCGATCTGCCCTTTCGACGGCCGCAGGATGATCACCGGGTCGGGGATGCCGGTCGGCCGGATGATCTGCTCGACAAACACGCCGCCGCACTGCTCGAGTTCGTAGTCGCCCGGCGTGGCGCTGACGTAGATGACCTGTTTCTGCTTGGCCTCGAACTCCTCGAAGGTCATCGGGCGGTTGTCGAGCGCCGAGGGGAGGCGGAAGCCGTGTTCGACGAGCGTGAGCTTGCGGGCCCGGTCGCCGTTGTACATGGCGCGGACCTGCGGGACGGTCACGTGGCTTTCGTCGATCACGAGCAGCATGTCGTCCGGGAAATAGTCGAACAGACAGTACGGGCGTTCGCCGGGCTGGAGGCCGGAGAGGTGCCGGGAGTAGTTCTCGACGCCCGAGCAGTAGCCGACTTCCCGCAGCATCTCGAGGTCGAACATGGTGCGCTGTTCGAGGCGCTGGGCCTCGACGAGCTTGCCCATCTCGCGCAGGACGGCGAGGCGCCAGTGGAGTTCTTCCTCGATGGACGCGAGGGCCCGGTCGAGCTGTTCGCGCGGCGTCACAAAGATTTTGGCCGGGTAGATCGTCAGCAGCTGCATCTCCTCGATCGTGTTGCCGGTCAGGGGTTCGAAGCTGGTGATCTTTTCGATTTCGTCTCCCCAGAACGAGATGCGGTAGGCGATGTCTTCCAGATACGCCGGGAATACTTCGACGATATCGCCCCGGACGCGGAAGGCGCCGGGTTCGAAGGCGATGTCGTTGCGCGTGTAGAAGATGTTCGACAGCTGGTGGAGCAATGCGTTGCGCTCGATCTCCATGCCGGTCTGCACCTGCGCGATCTGGGCGCGGTACTCGTCCGGCGAGCCGAGGCCGTAGATGCAGGACACGCTCGCGACCACGATCACATCCGGCCGGCCCGACACGAGCGCGCTCGTCGCCCGGAGGCGCAGGCGGTCGATCCGCTCGTTGACCGACATATCCTTCTCGATATAGGTGTCCGAATGCGGGATGTACGCTTCGGGCTGGTAATAATCGTAGTAGGAGATGAAGAACTCGACGGCGTTGTCCGGGAAGAACTGCCTGAATTCCGCGTACAGCTGGGCGGCCAGGGTCTTGTTGTGGCTCATGACCAGCGTCGGGCGATTCAGGTTCTGAATCAGGTGGCTGATCGTAAAGGTCTTGCCGGTGCCGGTGGCCCCGAGCAGGGTCTGGTAGGTGTCGCCCCGCAGGACGCCGGTGGTCAACTCATCGATGGCGCGGGGTTGGTCGCCGGTGGGCGAAAAGCCGGCCTTGATTTCGAAGCGGCGTGCGGCGTCGTCGGCGGACATAGTGAAGGGCTTGAAAGGTCGATTTTTAAAACGGCTGTACATGGCGATCGCGTCGGGCGACTCGGGGATCTAACATACCCCGGTAGGTTTTCGTAAGTTGCGTATCCTCAATCATGAGAAAGGCATGGAAGCCGAAAATACCAGCGCACTCGCCGCGGCGTGGAAGGACCTCCTTCATGCCGACCTGCCGGCTCCCGAGAAGCGGGCCGAGCTGCTCGCCTTCGCGGAACGGAGCGTCAACGATGCACCGCGTCTCGCACTGACGTGGGTGCCCGAGCTGATCGAACAAGCCCGCCTCGCCGGAGATCCCCATCCGGAACGCGACGGGTACTGGCTCCGGTCGATGGGGCACCACATGCTTTCCGAATACGACGAAGCGATCGCCGTTCTCCGCGAGGGGGTGGACATGGCGCTCGCCTGGAACGACGACGAACTGCTGGGGCAGATGTACGCCGGCTACGGCGGCGTGTACCTGAGCCTGGGCGATTTCGAGCAGGCGCTCTCGTACGGGCAGCAGGCCATGCGCTTTTTGAAGGACGGCGAGCACGCGGTCTATCGCGGGTGGCTCGTCCACGGTTTTGGCGTCGGGTATTTTGAGCTGGGGGACACCGAGCGCGCCCGCGCCTATTTCGAGGAAAGCCTCGGGATTTTCGAGGCGAACCACTATCCCGTCGGCATGGCGCGGGCCCTCATCGGGCTGGGCAACATCTGCCACAAAAACGGCCAGCACAAGGAAGCGATCGGGCACCTCGAACGGGCGATGGGTCTGTTTCGGGAAGCCCGGAATGTGACCGGCGAGGCGCGGGCGCAACACGACACGGGCGTCGTGCTGATGGATGAAGGACGGTTCGACGAGAGCGAACGTTTTCTTCTGGAAAGTCTGTCGGTCCGCCGGCAGGTGAACAACCAGCGCGCCGTGAGCACCAGCTTGCTCAGTCTCGGCCGTCTCTACGCCCGCACCGGCCGCTTCGACGAGGCCGAGACCGCGTTTGCGGACGCCCTGGCCATCGCGGACGACCTCGGCGTGGAGACCCGTAAATTTGAGGTACGCGAAGCCCTGGCGCGCCTCGCCGAGGAGCGGGGCGACGTCGCCGGCGCGCTGCAGCACTACAAGGCCTTCCAGGAGGCGAAGGAACGCGTGTTCGGCGACGAGCTGCGGGTGCGATTGAGCCGGCTGCAGATCCGGACGGCCATGGAGCAGTCGGAGAAAGAAGCGCGATGGATGCGCGAGCGGAACGAGGCGCTGCTGGAGCAGAACGAGCGGCTGGAGTCTCTGCTGGCGGAGCTGAGAGCGGCCCAGGAGCAGCTGGTACAGAGCGAAAAAATGATTTCCCTCGGGCAGCTGACCGCCGGCATTGCCCATGAAATCAAAAACCCGCTCAATTTCGTCAACAATTTCGCGGCCCTCTCCGTCGAACTCGTCGATGACCTCATCGCCTTCATGGACGCCCACGAAGGCGACACGATCCGAGCGACGCGGGACGAACTGGAGGAGCTGCTGACGGATTTGCGCAGCAACGCCGGCCGGATCCAGCAGCATGGCAAACGGGCCGACCGGATCGTGCACGGAATGCTCCAGCACGCGCGGGGCGTCTCGGGCGAATGGCGCGAGGTCGATCTGAACGGGTTGATCGAGGAGTACGCCGGTCTCGCCTACCACGGCGCCCGGGCCCGGGATATGTCGTTCAACGTGACGCTGGAAAAATCGATGGACCCCGCCATCGGACGCGTTCGTATGGTGCCGCAGGATATCGGCCGTGTCATCCTTAATTTGCTCAGCAACGCGTTTTACGCGGTCTCGGCCCGGAAGGCGCTCGGCGAGGCGGGGTATGAACCGCGCGTCCATCTTTCCACGTGGCTGGACGGCGATTTTGCGGTCGTTCGCGTGGAGGACAACGGCGCCGGCGTTCCCGAGACGGTTCAGGCCCGCATCTTCGATCCGTTTTTTACGACCAAACCGCCCGGCGAAGGAACGGGCCTCGGGCTCTCGCTCAGCTACGATATCGTCACCCAGGGCCATCGCGGCATGCTTCGCCTCGATACCTCGGGCGCCGAAGGGGCCGCTTTTGAACTGGCGCTCCCCGCCGGCGACGCACCATCCTGAATTCCGTAACCGATGACCCCACCGTTCAACGTGCTCGTCGTGGACGACGAGGAAGACATGCAATGGCTGTTTCGGCAGCATTTCCGAAAGGAACTCAAGGCCGGCACGCTGCGCTTTCATTTTGCGCTGTCCGGCGAGGAGGCGCTGGCCTATATGCGGGGGCGCGACCATGCCGATATCGTGCTCGTTTTGTCCGACATCAACATGCCGGGCATGACCGGGCTGGAGCTGCTCCGTACGCTGAAGGGAGAATTTGCCGACATCCCCGTGCACATGATCACGGCCTACAGCGATGAGCAAAATTACCAGTCGGCCCTGAAGTACGGGGCCGACGGCTACCTGACCAAACCGATCGATTTCTCGGAACTGAAACAGATGATCGCGGCGGCGATGCCGCGTTGAGTACCCCCGGTAGCGCTTGGCGTCGCCCGTAGCGATTTCTCACGGCATCGCGCGCGTGGGAGACGAGACCGCGATCGAGGCTCCCCGTTTGCCGCACACCCATGGAAACACCGACCAAAATATTGCTGGTGGACGATGAGCCCGACCTCGGGGATCTCATCCGGCAGAAATTCCGCAAGGAGATTCGCGCCGGCGCGTACGAATTCGTCACGGCGCACGACGGGTACCAGGCGCTCGAGGCGTTGCAGAACGATCCGGACATCGAGATCGTCCTGACCGACATCAACATGCCCCGGATGGACGGGTTGACGCTGCTGACGCACATCCGCCGGCTCGAGCGGCTCCTCCAGGCCGTCGTGATTTCCGCCTACGGCGATCTCGACAACATCCGGCAGGCGATGAACCGGGGCTCGTTCGACTTCCTGATGAAGCCCATCGACCTGCTCGACCTCGAGATCACCATCAAAAAAGCGATTCAGACGGTGGAGGAACGCCGGCGTGCCGTCCATGTCCGCGAGACCTTCGGGCGGTACCTGTCCGATGAGGTCGCCTCGGCGCTGCTCGACGACCCGGACGCCTGGCGGCTGGGCGGCGAAAAACGCCTGGTCACCATCCTGATGTCCGATCTGCGCGGGTTCTCGAACGTGTCGGAGCGGCTCGCGCCCGAGGTCGTGGTCGACATCCTCAATACCTATCTCGGCAGGATGGCCGAGGTCATCGCGGCGTACCAGGGCACGATCGACGAGTTCATCGGCGACGCGATCCTCGTGATTTTCGGCGCCCCGCTGCAGCGCCCCGACGACGCGTCGCGCGCCGTAGCCTGCGCCCTCGCGATGCAAAGGGCGATGGAGGAGGTGAACGCCGTGATGGCCGCGCGCGGGTGGCCGGCGCTCGAGATGGGCATCGGCATCAACACCGGCGAGGTGGTGGTCGGCAACATCGGCTCGCGGATGCGGGCGAAATACGGCGTGGTGGGGAGCCACGTCAACCTGACCGCCCGGATCGAGTCGTACACCGTCGGCGGGCAGGTCCTGATCGCGGAAGGGACGCGCTCGGCCGTGGGGGGCGCGCTGGCGATCGGCCGGCGCATGCAGGTTTCCACCAAGGGGTTTTCGGAGCCCGTCGCGATCTACGAGGTCGAGGGCATCGGGGCTCCCTTCAACCTGTCGCTCGAAACTCACGCCGATCAGCTGGCGACGCTGGCGGAGCCGGTCGCGCTGCGGTGTACGGTGCTGGATGGAAAACATATGACGGGGGCCGCGATGGAAGGCGACCTGCTGGCGCTCTCCGGCCGTACGGCGCTCATCCGGCTTGCCGAGCCGCTGGACGTGCTGGTCAACCTGCGGATCGAGCTGGATCTGGAGGTGGCCGGCGCGCGGCTGGCCGGAGACCTGTATGCGAAGACGACCGAGGTCGATGCCGCCTCGCGAACCGCCACCCTTCGATTCACCGCGATCCCGGAAGACGTGGCCGCCGCGTTGCGCGTGCTCGCCGACGCGGCGCCGCATCCCCGCTGAACAGAGAGCCTCCATGCCGTTCGCTATTCTGGTTGTTGACGACGAGCCCGATCTTGAGGTGCTGATCCGCCAGCGGTTTCGCAAGCGGATTCGGGCGGAGGAGTGGACCTTCCATTTTGCGCAGAACGGTTTCGAGGCGATGGAGGTGCTCCAGAACGAGCCCCAGATCCAGCTGGTGCTCACGGATATCAACATGCCGGGCATGGATGGGCTTACGCTGCTGGACCGGCTCCACGGCATGGATCGGCTGCTGAAGGCGGTCGTCGTGTCGGCGTACGGGGACATGAGCAACATCCGCGTGGCGATGAACCGCGGGGCGTACGATTTCGTCACGAAACCGGTGGATTTCGACGATCTGGAGCGCACCATCGACAAAGGGGTGCGCGAGCTGCTGGTGTATGGCGAGGCGCTGAATGCCCAGCGCGAGTTGCTCGGCCTTCAGAAAGAACTCTCGGTGGCTCGCCGGATCCAGCGCGCCTTTTTGCCCGCCGACCGGTTCGAGCACGCCCGCTACACGGTCCATGCCTTTCTGGAGCCGGCGCGGGAGGTCGGCGGCGACTTTTTCGACTACTTCCCCCTCGGAGACGATCGCCTCGGACTGGTTGTCGGGGATGTCTCCGGCAAAGGGGTCTCGGCGGCGCTGTTCATGGCCATCACACGGACGTTGATCCAGGCCGTGGCGATGCAGGGCGGGGCGCCGGGTCAGATGCTCGAGCGCGTCAATGCAATGCTGTATCCCCAGAGCCTGTCCGAGATGTTCGTGACGGCCGTGCTGGCGGTGATCGACCTGCGCGACGGCACCGTCACGTATGTTACTGCCGGCCATCATGCGCCATGCCTCGTCAACGCCGCCGGAGAGGCGACGATGCTGCCGCGCACGCAGGGCATCGGGCTGTGCATGCTTCGGACGTTCACGTACGCCGAAGCTACCGTCCGGCTGGCCCCGGGCGATACGTTCTTTTGCTACACGGACGGTGTCACGGAGGCCTCCGATCCCGCCGGCGCCTTTTTCGAGGAAGCGCGTTTGATGCCCTCGCTGGGCCGGCAGGGCGGTGGCGAGGCCATCGTCGCGTCGGTCCGCGGGGCGCTCGCCGCGTTTACGGCCGGCCACCCCTCGTTCGACGACGTGACGGCGCTCGCCGTGACGTATCGGGGATAATCCGCAAGAAACACAACGCAGATCCTGCATCGCGCATGGAGATCAAGATATTCACCACGGGCGGCACCATCGACAAGGTGTACTTCGACGCGAAAAGCGAGTACGCCGTCGGCGATCCGCAGATCACCACCATCCTGAACGACGTCGGCGTGTCGGTGCCCTACGCCATCGAGCGTCTTTTTTCCAAGGACAGCCTCGAGATCACGGACGCCGACCGGGCGCTGATCCTCGATCGCGTGTCGAAGGAAAGCATCGGGCATATTCTGATAACGCACGGGACCGATACGATGGTAGATACAGCCCGAGCGCTGGAACAGGTGACGGGAAAGGTGATCGTTCTCGTGGGCGCGCTGAGTCCGGCGCGTTTCAAGCACAGCGATGCCGAGTTCAACATCGGCTTCGCCTTCGCCGCTGTACAGGCCATGCCACCCGGCGTGTACATCGCCATGAACGGGCGCATCTTTTCGTCCGGATCGGTCCGGAAAAATCGCGAGATGAATTGTTTTCAGGCGATTTGATGCGGCGCCCGATAGCGGATGGCCCATCGCGGCGCGGCGTGTCCTCACGAGGCCGAGGCATCGCCGCCGCCACCCCGATTTTTTAGCACGCCGGCACTCCGGTCGATACCCGAAAGACGTTTCTGCCCGCGGGGCATACGTCTGCAGGGGTGCCGGCCGCGTTCCGTTCCTCGCTCAGCTCCTTCCCCCCGGGTTCACGTTGTACCATTTAACCCGGACGTTGTCGTGCAGTCTACTCTGGAGATCGATCAGCTCAGTGCGCGGTTCGCGCTGGGCCGTCAAATCATGTTTGTGGAAGGCCCCGGCGGTCTGCCGATGATTGAACTGGCGCACGATCAGGCGCGCGCGACGATCTCGCTGCTCGGAGGGCAGGTGCTCAAGTTTCAGCCGGCCGGCGCCGAGCCGGTGCTGTGGATGAGCGAAAAGAGCCTGTACGAAGAGGGCCGCGCCATCCGGGGCGGCATCCCGGTCTGCTGGCCCTGGTTCGGGCCGGCGCCATCCGACGAGTCGCTGCCTAACCACGGATTCGTGCGCAACCGGTTGTGGGAGGTTCGCGCCACCCGGATCGTCGACGGCGAGGCCGCGCAGCTGCGCCTCGGGTTGTCGGACGACGCCGAGATGCTGCGGATGTGGCCGCATCCGTTCGACCTCGAACTCATCATCACCGTCGATTCCGCGCTCACGGTAGAGCTCGTGGCCCGGAATACCGGGCATTTCACGTATGTCTGCGGCGGCGCCCTGCATACGTATCTGATCGTCGGCAACGTGAAGGATGTGCTCGTGCATGGCCTCGACGGCGTTTCCTACATCGACCAGCTGCGGCCCGAGGCGCTGAAACAGCAGGACGGCCCGATCCGCTTTTTCGAGGAAACGGACAATATCTACCTCGACACCACGGCAGCCTGCGTCCTCGAAGACCCGAATCTCCATCGTCGGATCGTGGTAGAGAAGGGGGGGAGCAAATCCACCGTCGTCTGGAATCCCTGGATCGCCAAGTCGCGCCGGATGGCGGACTTCGGCGACGACGAATACCTGGAGATGGTCTGCATCGAAACGGCCAACGCCGGCCGCGACCTCGTCTCGGTCCCGCCCCGCGGCCAGCACCGGCTCAAGACGACGCTGCGGGTCATGCCGTTGTAACGCCGGCGGGGCCGGCGTTACGGTTCGAGGTTCGAGGTTTAAGGTTCGAGGTTCGAGGTTTAAGGTTCGAGGTTTAAGGTTCGAGGTTCGAGGTTCGAGGTTTAAGGTTCGAGGTTCGGGGGACGGGGTCGGGGTTGAGATTCCGGGGTTAACGGTTGGTAGAGGGGGGCTGATGCTTTTCGAGCGAGGCGCTTCGAACATCCACCATAAACCTCGAACCCAATCCCCCGCTGTCTGGCTTTGTGGCTGCGGCTTGCCTACATTTATAGACGCTTACATAAGCTCAAACGCCCTTAATCGTCGATAAAGGGCGTTTTTGCTGGTCGGCATGGTCTATGGATGAACGAGGTATGGCAAAAAAACACAGCCGGGTAGAAGATACCCCCGAGACGCATACGACGGGGCTGTGGGTGTCCGGTAGCATATGACGGCAAAACGGGCAGACCCTGCCAACGAACCTCCGGCGGCGCTGCGGGAGGCGGATTGGGACGATCTCGTCCCCCGTCTGCGCCTGTGGGCGCACCATTTTCACCGACGCTACCTGTCCCAGATCCGTGCGGCTCCCTCACCGGACGATCTGGTGCAGGAAGCGATCGTGAAGCTCTACACGGGTCGCCGCCGGCTGCCGGACGATGTGCCGTTGTTGACCGTGCTGATCAACAACATCCAGAGCGACATCTGGAATTTCCTCACGCGAGAGGGCTACACCCGTAAAGACAGCAAGGGAAAGGGGCGCAAGGGGTGGGGCCGGCATGTCGGTCTGGAGGAATGGATGGCCGACACGGGGCGGTCTTCACTCCCGTCCGAGACGGCGCGGCGCCACCTGCTGGGCCTCATCAGGAAACGGTTCGGCGAGGATGAACTCGTGCTTCGCATGGTCGAGCTGCTGTTCAGCGATCCGCTCCTGATGCCGCGCGACCTCGCTACCATGCTGAATACGTCTGTTCTTGAAATAAACAAAGCGCAAAAACGCCTCAAACGGGGCGTTCAGTCCTGGAAGGACGCCCTCTGACCCCACCCGAGACCCGGTACGCCCCATGGCAAAACGATCGAATCGAAGCAAAAAAGACGAAGCGGCGCCCGATGCCTCGGCCTGGCTGGAAGAGCGGATGGACGACGGGTTGCTCGACCTGGATGTGCTGGCTTCGATGCCGATATCGGACGTCCATGCCGCGTTAAAAGGCCTCGGGGCGGAGGACGACGGGTTTACGGATTCGATCAAGAAACGTCTGGCCGAACTCGACGCCCGGCCGGCTCCGGCCGCGCGCTCGGCCCGTTCCGCAGATCGCCCGGCTGCTTCGCGTCAGCCGGCGGCCGCGCCGGCGCGGCGCTGGGCGCGTCTGTTCACGCTGCGCAGCGCGCTCATCGTTTCAGCCGTGGTGGTGATCGCGGTTATCGTCGGCCCGCTCGTCATCCGCCAGGTGGACAGCCTCAGGGGACTCGAGCCGGCGTATGCCCCCGAAGTGCCGGCGGCAGACACGACGGTGCAGGAGCCGACTACGTTTCAGGGGCCGGCGTCCAGCGAGCCGGATCGCGGCTTTCGGTACATCGTGACGGGGCTGGGACGTGTGGCGTTGAGCACGCCGCTGCCGGAGAATCCGGGATCGCTCGTGGCGACGTATGAGATGAGTTTGCGCGTCGACGCGTCGGGCAACGTCGTCAGCCTCGAGATCGTGGACGGGACGGAAGATCCGTTCGAGGCGGCCGTTATGGACTCGCTGCTCCGCTGGCGTTTCGAGCCGGGCCGCGAGCGCGGCAAGACCCAGGCGGGCATGGTGACGGTGATGTACGCGCCGATCCGGCGCTGAGGGCATCCGGGGAGCGGTTGGTCAGGCGGCATTGCGTCCTTCGGCCCGCCGGGGCGATGCGGCCGGCGGCGGCGCGCCGCCCATCAAGGTGCGCCCCACGAGCATACGCAGCTCTTCGACCAGCACCAGCACTTCGTTGTACATGCCTTGCTGGGCCGGCGTGAGGGCATCGTAAGACGTCGTCAGTTCATCCGCGAAGGCTTCGCCCAGCTGATCGACGAGCGCGTCGATGGAGCGGGTCAGGTCGGTTTCACGCGTGCCCAGGATTTGCTCCAGCGCCTGTTGATGGCGCGAAAGTTCGTCGAGGATGGAGGCCATCGAGCGGTCGCGGAAGAGAACGCGTGTCGCGCCGTCGCCCACCGAGGCGCTGGTGCGCAGGCCGCGGGTCATCGGCGTTTCTACGGAGCCGGTATGCGCCGGCGGTTGTTCCGCCGGAGTGGCGCAGGCGCTCAATCCGAGGATGAGGACGGCGAAGGCGCAGGAGGTTGAACGATATAACACAGGCGTAGGTGCTTGCAGCGTGGATAGGTCGCGCAGCGGGCGTGTCCCGCAGGCGAATGGTTATTCTATCCGGGCCGGTATTTTTGCCGTCGGGGCGGCTACCTGTCCTGTTCAATCGACACCGCTGTAGCAGCGCGGGGGGAGCTGCGTGCCATTCGGTGTATTTTGCCGGCCGTCAGGTTCTTGGACAACCTGATGCATGAAATATGCCCGCTGCCTGCGGGGGCGCAAACTTCACAGGAAGTGCATGGCGATGGCGGGCCGCAATCGCCGTCCATCGCAGCCGATGCTTTAAATCCGTCGAAACGAGCGGTCAGGAGCGGATATCCTGGCGGAGCAGGTGGCGAAGATTCGGGAGGTACTTTTCGAACGATCCCGTGTTGAAAGTAACCACGCGGTCGCCGGCGCGGATGACGCCGCGGTCGACGAGGGAAGGAAGTGCCGCCAGGCCGGCAGCTCCTTCCGGGCTGATCCACCAGCCCTTGGTCTTGAACGTGTGGCGGAGGGTTTCCTCGATGGCCGCTTCCTCGATGCCGAGGGCGCATCCTTCGCTCGCGTAGAGGATCTCCAGCACCCGGAAATGCCCGACGCCGCCGGGCACGTTGAGGCCGGTCGCGAGCGTGTCGCCGGCCTGGACCGGCTCGGCGTCCCCGAGGCCGGCCTCGAAGGCGCGAACGAGGGGGGCGGTGCGGGCGCTCTGGACCGATACGATGCGCGGCCGCCGGCCGTCGATCAGGCCCAGCGCCTCGAGTTCGTCGAACGCCTTCCACATCCCCAGAATCCCCGTCCCGCCGCCGGTGGGGTAGACGATGACGTCAGGCAGCGACCACGCGCCGCCGGGCTCGGCCGGCTCGGCGAGTTCCAGTCCCATCGTCTTTTTGCCCTCGATCCGCCAGCCCGGCTCCTGAAACGTGGCGACGCTGAAATAGCCTTCCGGGAGATACCGTTCCTTGACCCGAAGACCTGCCTCGCGGATCGTGCCCTTGACGAGTTCGAGGTGCACGCTCGGGTAGATCTGGGCATAAGCGGCGACCTTGCCGAGGATCGGCATGGGCGTGTCGTCGGGCATGACGATGGCCACCTCCAGGCCGGCGGCGCGGCCGTATTCGGCCAGGGCGTCGCCGGCGTTGCCCTGGGTGGGGACGGCCAGTTTCTTCAGCCCGAGCCTGCGCGCCATCGAGACCGCCATCGCCATCCCGCGGTCCTTGAAGCTTTGCGTCGGGTTGCGGCCGTAGCCGGGGTAGGCCCGCCCTTCTTCCTTGACCTGGAGGCGGAAGCCGGCTTTTTTCGCGAGGTCGTGGTCGGGGTACGCCAGCAGGGGGGTGTATCCTTCGCCCAGGGTGACGATGTGCCGGGCGTCGTCCGGGTCGGCGATGTCCAGCGGCAGCAGGCTGCCGAAGCGCCACATGTCCTTCCGCTCGGGGTGGTACCAGGCGCCGTCCGGCTTTTCGCGCCGGATGCGCTCGACATCCAGGACGATCTCGACCGGCCGGTTGTCGACCGGGTCGAGGTTCATGACGGTGTCGGGCGGGTATTCGGCGCCGGAACGGATGCCGCGCAGGCAGGAGGCGTAGCCCATAGGGGGAGGGTGCAATGGGGAAGGACCCCGCTTAAAAGAGGGAGGGGAGCCGGCGTTCCGGCTGGCGGGCGGTCCGGGGCCAAATTTCCGTGCAACGTCCTTATTTCGCCGGCCGAGCGGTCGCAGCGCGCGGAAATCGAACCGGCGAACCTTCTGGAGACGTAACGCCGGCGTGACGATCGAATCAACAGCGGCCGTATGCCTGGCGGACGGCATGGTCCCGCGGGATTACGCTCCAGCCAAAAAGAACCGCAGCGTTTGCAAAAACATGGTTACAACGCGAAATTAACCTTCCCGATGCGACTACGCCCCCACCAACCCTGTCCCACATGCGTGGTGATCGCGAGAAAGCCCTTATCGTGCTTCTGGGAGAAGCCTTGTCTCTACCCGTAGAGCAGCGGCTGCGTTATGTGGATGAAGTATGCGGGGACGATGACAGCTTGCGCGAGCGGCTGCTCCGGCTCGTCCAATCCTCGGAAGAGGCGGAACAGGAGCAGTTTTTTGACAAACTGGGGCAGGAGGTACCGAATGCATTGCGACCGACGGAACCCTTCCGCAGCGGCGACCGCGTCGGTCAGTATGTGATCGAAGACCTCATCGGACGCGGCGGCATGGGGGTCGTCTACCGTGCGAAGGATCTCACCCTGCAGCGCACGGTGGCGCTCAAATTTCTGAACGGCCCGATGCTCGTGATCGACGAGGCACGGCAGCGGTTCTTGAACGAAGCGAGGGCGGCAGCGGCGCTCGATCACCCCAACATCTGCACGGTCTACGAGATCGGCGAGAGCGACGGGGCGCCGTTTATCGCGATGGCGCTGGTCCAGGGGAAATCGCTCAAGCGGTTGCAGCAGGAGCGGACGCTCGACCTGCCCGAGGCGCTGCGGCTCGCGATGCAGGTGTGCGACGGGCTCGTCGCCGCACACGAACGGGGTGTCGTGCATCGCGACATCAAGCCGGCGAACCTGATGATCAGCGATCACGGCCGGCTCGTCATCACGGATTTCGGACTCGCCAAGATGCCCGGAGCGGAGGATCTCTCGAAGTCGGGGACGACCCGGGGGACCGTCGCGTACATGTCGCCCGAGCAGGCACGCGGCCGTGACGTCGATCCCCGCACCGACCTGTGGTCCTTCGGCGTGGTCATGTACGAGATGATCGCCGGTGCGCGTCCGTTCGAGGAGAAGAACGAGTACGACACCATCCAGGCGATCATCAACGACCCTCCGAAACCGCTGGAACGGCTCCGTCCGGAAGCGCCGCGCGAATTGCGGGAACTCATCTACCGGCTTCTCGCCAAAAAACCGCGCGATCGGTATCCATCGGCGCAGGATGTGCTCGTCGATCTTCGCAGCATCGATTCATCGCTCCGGCTGCGGAAAGAGATCACGCGCAGCGCGAAGCAGCTGCCCTCCATCGCGGTGATGCCCTTCGTCAACATGAGCACCGACCCGGAGGACGAGTTCTTCTGCGAGGGGCTTGGCGACGAGTTGATCAACGGGCTGTGCAGCCTTTCGGGGCTTCGCGTGGCCTCGCGCACGTCATCCTACTCATTCAAGGGACGGGGGCTGGAGGTCAAGGAAATCGGGCAGCGGCTCAACGTCGGTCACATTCTGGAAGGCAGCGTGCGCAAGATGGGCATGCGGGTGCGCCTCATCGTGCAGCTCTCGGCAGTGGAAGATGGCTATCACCTGTGGTCCAGCCGCTACGATCGCGTGATGGAAGATGTGTTCGACGTGCAGGACGAACTGGTGAAAAGTATCATCGAGGTGCTAAAGGTCAAGCTCCTCGACACCGAGATCGAGCGGCTCACTGGAGGCACATCCACCGACCCGGAAGCTTACGAAGCCTACCTGAAGGCGAGGTTTTACTGGAATCGCCGCACCAAGCAGGATCTCGAAGCGGCGATTTCACTCTCCGAGCGGGTGCTGGAGATCGACCCGGCGTACGCCGGCGCGTATTCCTGCCTGTCGGACAGCCTCATTTTTTGCGGGCTGCACGGCTACCTCCCCGGTCACCAGGTGTATCCCCGGGCGAAGGCGGCGGCCGAAAAAGCGATCGAGTACGCTCCGGAGCTTGCGGAGGCGTATTCGTCGCTGGGGCTGGCGCGGGTGTTTTGCGACTGGGACTGGCAGGGTGCGGAACGCGCCAGCCGGAAGGCGTTATTGCTGAGCCCCAATTCTTCGTCGGGGCATTCCCTCTACGCCGGCTTTGTCCTCGGCGCGTCCGGGCGGATGGAGGAGGCCATCAACGAAATCAGCATCGCCCAGCATAAGGATCCGCTCTCCTTCGTGATCCACACCGTCGCCGGCGTCATTCACTGGCAGGCGCATCTGTACGAGAAGTCGTTCGAGTGGGCCAACCGCGCGCTCGAACTGAATCCCCGCTACTGGCTGGCTCACGCCCTGCAGGGCCTGGTGTACGAGCAGTGGGAGCAGTACCGCGAGGCGATCGCATCTTTCCAGAAATCCATCGAACTGACGGGCACCCGCACCTCGACCCTGGGGCTGGGGATGCTGGGCCATGCGTACGCTCTGGCCGGCGAAGCCGATCGCGCCCGGGTCATCCTCGCCGAAATTGGCGCACCGCGGGACGATCGGTACGTCTCGCCGTTCGATTGTGCGCTCGTTCATGCGGGGCTCGCCGAGATCGACGACGCGTTCCTGTGGCTGGATCGGGCGGTGACCGAGTGCTCGAGCTGGACCGTGCTTGCTGCCGTAGACCCGCGATTTGCCGAACTCCGGCGCGATCCGCGTTTCGGGGATATCACGCGTCGTATGAAGCTGAGCGCATGGCGCCTCAGCGCCGGATAGTCACCCGGCTCTCTATCGCCGCGCCATCCACCCTCAGGCGGACGAGGTACGCGCCGTCCGCCACGCGCTGGCCGGCGGCGTCGAGGCCGTCCCACGCCTCCACATGGGACCCGGCCGGAAGCACGGTGTATCTCAGCAGCCGCACCTCGCGCCCCAGCATATCATACACGGCCAGCGAAACCGTCGCCGTTTCTTCGATGCGGAAGGGGATGGTGACCTGCTCGCTGAACGGATTGGGATAGATCGGGTCGAGCGCGAAAGCCACCGGGCGCACCTCGGGTTCAACCGGGACGCCCAGGGTGGCGACGAAGCGGTAGATGCCGCCGTCGAATCCACAGATGTACAGCTCGCCGGCTTCCGACGTGCCGAATGCCGGAATGTTGAAGGGCGCCTGGAGCAGCGGCGTGACCACGGCCGGCGCGGTACCGTCGTACGACAACGCCCAGATCTGGCGGGAGACGTGGTCCCCGAAGATGTAGCGCCCCACCAGCTCCGGGTTGCGGGTGCCGCGGTAGACGTGGCCGCCGGTGATGGACTGCCCGACATCGTGCCCGTATTCCCATATCGGCGGCGTCAGGGTTTCGGGCGGAACGGACGAATCTGGTTCGAAATCCAGCGTGCCCTCCATCAGATCCCACCCGTAATGGTTTCCTTTCTCGATGATGTTGACCTCTTCACGCCGGCCCTGTCCCACGTCGCCGGCCCACAACCAGCCCGTGACCGGGTCGAAGCTCATCCGCCACGGGTTGCGGACGCCATAGGCGAAGATTTCAGGCCGAAACTCGGCGTGGCCGGCGAAGGGGTTGTCCGCCGGGATGCCATAGGGTTCGGCTTCCGTCGAGGCGTTGACGTCGATGCGCAGGATGGAGCCGAGCAGCGTGCGCGGGTTGCGGGCGTTTTCGTCGGGGTCGCCGCCGTCGCCGCCGTCGCCCAGACCGATGTACAGGTAGCCGTCGGGTCCGAACAGCAGCTGGCCGCCGTTGTGGTTGCCGTAGGGCTGACCAATTTCCATGATGATGCGTTCGCTTTCGGGATCCGCCACGTTCGGATCGGCGCCGACGGTGTAGCGCGCGATCACGCTGCGACGTGGATTGGGCGTCGAGTAATAAACAAAGAAGTACCCGTTGGTCGCGTAGTCGGGATGGAAGGCGAGGCCGAGAAGGCCTTCCTCGTTTTCCCGGCTGAGTTTGTCGCCGATGTCGAGGAATACGCCGGCATCCGTCGCGGCCTGATCGTCCGGGAAGACACGGACGCGGCCCTGGTGCTGCTCGACGACGAAGATCCGGTTGGATCCGTCGCCGGCGTGCTGGAAGTCGACGGGGCGATCAAACGAAAGCGCGGGGAACGCGCGCTCGACGGCGGTCTGGGAAAATGCGGGGGCGACGCCGGCAAGCGCCAGGAGCAGGAGGGCGGCGAAGCGGTGATTCATGAGTCTGGAGCGCTGTGATGGGGTGTGGGGATGCCGGCTCAAACCCCAAGATTGATGCCGAAAACTCGGCCCATGACGGGGCAGACAGGATGCCGTCCGCGAGGGCCTCAATCCGTCGCCCGATGGCATGCCCTAGTGCGGGATACGCGCGCCGGCGGTGTCTGTAGACGCCTCGCCGGCCGGGATTCCAGGATCGGACACCAGCGCCGCCGCCCGAAAAAGCCCGTCGGCGGACTGGAGCACCTTGGCGCGGAGCCGGGGCGAAAGCTCGGGATGGGCGCTGAGGAAATCGCGGACCGTGCGCGCGGCCGTCGGGGTCTGATGCCCGCCGAGCAGGGCGTCGAGCCAGCGGGCGGGAAAAAAGATGTCGCCCGTGCGCTGGATTTCTTCGAGGAGGCCGAGGGCAGGGAGGAGGTACACCTCGGCGTAGGGTGCGCGGAGCGGGTGGTTGAGGTAGGCGAGCCCGTCCAGCGCCCAGGGCTCGTGTTCGCGGTTCGCCGGCATCGCGAGTCCCTGGAAAAACGCCGCGCGCACCTCGGCATTGGGCGACAGTGCCGCCGAGACGAAGTGGAAACGCTCCTTCCGGTCGGGGTTGTCGATGCGCGCTTCCTGTTCCGTCAGGATCTCCGCCGCGAGGTCGGCGCGGCGCAGCGCAAGCTCGAAGGCGAGGTCGCTGTAGTCATTCTCGGCCAGCGTCAGCCCGGGGATCGCGGTTTCCTGGCGCCACACGGCCAGCAACTCGTCGACGGTTGCCTTCGTCAGCGCCGTCCCCTTGAGTGCGTTGAAATACGCGGCCTTGCGCGACGGGGTGGCGGCGTTTGCAAGCAGGCCGCGCAGCAGCGGCTCCAGTGTCGCCGCCCGGGCCGGCCTGTCTTCCGGGCGCGTGTACTGCCAGAAGGCCTCGCCGGCATAGCCGAGGATGCGCTGGACGATCAACTCATCGGTTTCGAGCGGGAGCGAGCGCTCCGCCAGGTCGAGGAAAGCAGGCGGGGCGAGCCGGCCTTCCAGCATGGCATCCCACAACGTCAGCCACGCGATGCCGCGTTCGAGGGGATCGGCCAACGCCGGCAGGGCGTCGATCAGGGCCTGCTGGCTTTCGGGATCCAGCAGAAACAGGCCGTAGGCGAGCCCGTCGGCGTTCGGGATGGCGTAGCGGGGCGTGCCGGCGGTGGGTGCGAGGATCTCGGCCGTTTCGAACGCGAGGGTGTCACGCGTGGTCCGGTCTGCGTAGGCGACGGCGACGTCCAGCCGCTGGGGCCAGATGCGTCCGCGCCCGGCGGGGTCGTGCTGCGCGATACGGAAGCCGGCGGCTTCGCGTTCGAGTTCGATGCGCGGGCGCCCGGGTTCTTCCACCCAGACGTGGCTCCACGCCGCGAGGTCGCGCGGCGAGCGGGCATCCAGGATCTCGATGAGCTGCGGCCACGTGGCGTTGCCATAGCGGTACCGGTAGAGATAGTCGCGCAGCCCATCGCGGAAGGCGTCTTCGCCGACCATCGTCTCCAGGTGTTTCATGACGATGGGCGCCTTCTGGTAGATGATCGGGCCGTAGAGCGTGCCGGCCATCTGCAGGTTTTCGAGGGGCTGGCGGATCGGGTTTGCGCCCTCCGTCCGGTCGATCGCGTAGGCGGCCGGGTAGTGCGAAAAGAGGAACCGCAGGTCGTGGTCGATCTCCGGAAACGAGGGGTTGACGATCTTCGCGGCCATGAAGTTGGCGAAGACCTCCTTGGTCCACACGTCATCGAACCAGTTCATCGTCACCAGGTCGCCGAACCACATGTGCGCCGTCTCGTGGGCGATGAGGCTGGCGCGGCCCAGTTCCTGGTTCTTGGTCGCCGAGGCGTCGAGCATCAGGCTGGCCGAGCGATACAGGATGGCGCCGGCGTGCTCCATCCCGCCATACTGGAACGACGGGATGAGCACAAAATCGAACTTGGTAAAGGGGTAGGCGATGCCGGTGTAGTCTGCCAGCCAGGCGAGGGCCGCGGCGTGGAGATCGAAGATCGCGTCGCGGTTGCGGGCGACCTTCGCGGCGTCGGTTTCCCGGTGATACATCGTCATCGTCCGGCCGGCGCGCTCGGCGGTTTCGGTCTGGAACCGTCCGGCGGCGAAGGCGAACAGGTAGGTCGGCAGGGGTTCGGTCTGCTCGAACCGATGTGTGGCGACGCCGTCCGCCTCGGTGCGCTCCGCGCGGGGGGCGTTGGCGACGGCTTCCCAGTCGGCCGGCGTGCGGAGCGTGAGGCGGTACCGGGCCTTGAGGTTGGGCTGGTCGAACAGCGGGATGGCGAACGAGGCGCGGTCGGGGACGAAGAGGGTGTAGAGGTAGTCGGCGTTGCGGTTGAGTGAGGCCTCGCCGGCCGTAAAGGCGATCGTGAGCACATGAGCGCCCTCGCCCAGCCCGTCGAAGACGAGGTGGTTATTGACCTTGCGGTAGGCCACGGGCCCATCGGGTCCCTCGACCGCGTCGATCCGGTCCGCCGGCTGGTTGAAGTCCAGCACGACGGGCGCGCCGCCGCGGCGCAGCGTGAAGGCGACGGCGATCCGCCCCGTGATCGGGGTGGATTTTTCGGCCGGGATGGTGAGGTCGACGTCGTACGCGATATCCGACAGGGTCGCGGCGCGCTGTTCGGCCAGCTCCCAGGAGACGCCCTGGTCGTAGAGTCGGTCGTCATCGGGAGCCTGGCAGGCGCCGGCGGCCAGCATCATCAACGCGAGGACCAGCCGGTCAATCGGGAAAGAGCGACGCGTCGAGCCCGGGGATGATGCGCAGGGCATTTTTATAGTAGATGTGTTTGAGGGTCTCTTCGGGCAGGTCCAGGCCGTACATCCGCCAGTGCGCGTGGCGCTTGCGGTAGTAGGGGAAGTATTCGTCGTTCGTCTCGAAGACGCGGAAGTAGACGTGGTACTCGGACGGCTCCCAGGAGTCCTTCCCCATGAGCACGCGGTCCTGGTGCCGGATCAGGAAGTCGCGCGCATGGCGCGGCTGCCGGCCCAGTTCGGCGAGCACGGCGCCGAGTTCGGTGTACATGTTGGGCAGCTCGTCCATCAGCCGGCCGAGGCGGTCGAGGTCGTTGCCCATCCAGCCGAGGTGGGCATTGATAAAGATCGTTTCGGGGTGTTTGCGGAAGACGTTGTGCTGCTCGGCCATCTGCACTTCCCAGGTGGGAAATTCCTCGGGCGGGCGCTTGCGGTTGGGGAATTGCTTCAGTTCGAGCCAGCGCTCGTTGTGCTCGTCGTGGGGTTCGTAGAAGGGGGAGGGCTCGCCCGTGTGGATGAGTACGGGGATGCCGAGTTCGCCGCATTTCGCCCAGATCGGGTCGAGCCGCGGGTCGTCGGTATGGACGCGGTCGCCGTTGGCGTATTTGACGAACATGCCCAGATTCTTGAAGATCTTGAGGCCGCGGGCGCCGTTGCGGAAATCCTGCTCCAGCTGTGCGGCCGCCTTGACGCCGAAGTCGGGGTCGTCGATGGTGCTGAAGTCGATGTTGGCGAACGTGACGAACCGTTTCGGGTAGCGGCCCTCGAGGTTGGCCACGCCGGCCTTGAGCCGGTCGCCGCTGCCGCCGCTGAGGTTGACCATCACGGCCATGTTCATGTCGTCCATCGCGTCGATGAGTTCGCCGACCTGGCCGGCGTTCATCTCCGACGCGCGGCCCTGATGGGCATGGACATCCACGAACGGAAATTTCGATCGGGTGAGCGGATGCTCGGGAACGACGAGCGTGGAGCGGGGCTCGTAGGCTTCGATCGTCATGTCCTGCGCGCCGGCAGGAGCGACGACGAGCACGAAGGCGACGGCGGACAGGATGCGGGTCGGCGTCATCGGCGGTTCGGGTCGATTAGCGAAAAGATTAGCGATTAGCGACGATAGATTAGCGATTTATGAGGGGATTTCATACCTCACCAATCGCTAATCCTTGCTCGCTAATCGCCAATCCTTGCTCGCTAATCGCCAATCCTTGCTCGCCAATCCTTGCTCGCCAATCCTTGCTCGCCAATCCTTGCTCGCCAATCCTTGCTCGCCAATCCTTGCTCGCCAATCCTTGCTCGCCAATCCTTGCTCGCTAATCACTAATCTACATTCGCTATTCCCTCAGATCCCCGAGGCGATCAGCAGTTCGATGTCGCGGTGGGCGATGCCGAACATCGACGAAAGACTTTTTTTGGTGATGAAACGACGGTAGGCGTAGGTGCCGTTGCGGAGGCCGACGTTGCGCCAGAGCGCTTCGTTCATGTTGCCCACTTCCCCGATCTGGATGATGTAGGGGACGAGGACGTTGGTGAGTGCGTAGGTGGCGGTGCGCGCGGCGTTCGACGGCATGTTGGGGACGCAGTAATGGATGACGTCGTACTCGCGGTACGTCGGCTCCGAATGCGTCGTGGGCCGGCTCGTCTCGATGCAGCCGCCCTGGTCGATCACGACGTCCACGATCACCGAGCCGGGCTTCATCTTGCGCACCATCTCTTCGGTGACGAGCAGCGGCGCCCGCTGCCCCGACGTCATGGCGGCGCCGATGACCACGTCGGCCTTGCGGATCGACTCGAGGATGTATTGCTCGGAGGCCATCGCGGTAAAGACGCGCCGGTTGAGGAAATACTCGACGGACCGGAGCGCCCCGAGGTCGTTGTCCAGCACGATGACCTGGGCGCCGTAGCCGAGCGCCGTCCGCGCCGCCCATTCGCCGATCGTGCCGGCGCCGAGGATGACGACGGTCGACGGCGGCACGCCCGAGATGCCGCCCAGCATGATGCCCTGCCCGCCCTCGCTGCTCTCCAGATAGCGCGCGGCGATCTGGACCGACATCGACCCCATGATTTCGTGCATCATCTGCACGATGGGGAAGGTGTTGTCGGAGTCGCGGATGAACTCGAAGCCGATGCCGGTGACGCTGAGTTCGGTGAGCTTGCGGAGGATGTCCGGCGTGGTGCTGCCCAGGTGGAGGGCGGAGAAGAGGATCTGTTTTTCCTGGATGAGGTCAAGCTCGCCGAGAGTAGGGGGCCCGACCTTGACGATCAGGTTGCAGGTGCTGTAGAGGTCCGCCGGCGACGCCATCAGCTCCGCGCCGGCGTCCGCATATTCCTGGTCCTTGAAATGGGAGAGCTCGCCTGCCCCTTTCTGCACGAAAACCTGGTGATCGTTGGACACCAGCGTACGCACGCCGCCCGGCGTCAGCGCTACCCGTCGCTCCTCGTTCGACATCTCTTTCGGGATGCCGATGCGCAGGGCATTGTGCTCCGATCGCAACGAAATCGGGCGCTCTTTGGTGCGGAGCGCACCTTCGACGGCGATACCTTGTAGCGCGGGCGTCTCCATGGGCGGCCTACGGCGTGAGGGTGATACGAAAGGGCGATAATATACGACATTCTCGCTCGGTGCATACCTGTTCGATCGGTCTCATCATGTGCCCTGCGTGAATTTGCCGCGTTCGGAGGCGTCGGTTCGGCCGGCCCTGGCGCTCGCTTCTGCAACTCGCGATCCGCTTTCGCCGGCGCTGGCATCGGGTTTGACTCGTAGCCGGTATCGCCCCGTTTTCTTCCCCTCGCCACATGTCGTTTTTTCACCACGCCCGATCATGCGTACCGCCGAACCCGATCACGATATCGAACAATTACTGCTCGATTTGCGCGAGGGACGGGTGTTTCCGACCGTGCAAAAGATCGACCTGCGGAATGCCGTCCTGAAGGATCGGGACCTGAGCGGCATGAACCTCGCCGGGGCAGATCTTTCCGGCGCCGACCTCCACGGGGCAAACTTGTCCGGCGCCATCCTCTTCAAGGCCAACCTCCAGCGCGCCAATCTCATGCGCGCCAACCTGAACGGCGCCGAACTTTCCGCCGCCGACCTCACCGACGCCGACCTCGAGGGCGCCCAGGCGCGCGAAGTGGGCCTCGGCATGGCCATCCTGCATCGCGCGCATCTGTTTCGGGCCGATCTCTACCATGCGACCCTGACGCGGGCCGATCTGACCGGCGCCGATCTGCGGTGCGCCGATCTCCAGCGCACCCGCCTCCGCGAGGCGCGCCTCGGATGCGACTTCACCGGCGCCGATCTCCGGGAGGCGGACCTGACCTCGGCCGAGGTCTCCGGCGCCTCGTTTGTCGACGTCGACTTCCGTCACGCCATCCTGCATGCCGTCACCGGCTACGAAAAGGCCAACTGGGTGGGGTCGGATATGCGCGACGTCAACTTCTCCGGCGCGTACCAGCTTCGCCGGTTCGCGATGGATCAGAACTACATCAAGGAGTTCCGCTCGCGCAGTCGATACACCGGCATGCTGTATTACCTCTGGTGGCTGACGAGCGATTGCGGCCGCAGTATCACGCGCTGGTGTTTCGTGATCGCGTTCGTGGCCTGTTTCTACGCCTTTCTCTATTCGTTCGTGGAGCTCGACTACGGCAAACACGAGCCCGGATGGTTTTCGAGTCTCTACTACAGCGTGGTCACGATGACCACCCTGGGGTTTGGCGACATCGTCCCGATCAGCATCGCGGCCGAGGTCCTCAGCATGCTGGAGGTGCTCACGGGCTACATCATGCTCGGGGGGTTGCTCTCCATTTTTAGTAACAAAATCGCACGTCGTGCCGAGTAAAACCGTTATGCTCAGTCTGTTCAGTTCACGCAAAAAAGACACGTCTAGCGCGGTTCTCAGCCAGATCGAGGCGTATGAACTGCCGAGTTTTTCCGCCACGGTGATGAATGTTTTGGCCATGCTGCGCCGGCCGGGCGTCGAGATGCAGCCGATCGCGGAAGAATTGCAGAAGGACCCCGGGCTCAGCGTGAAGGCGCTGCGGCTCGTCAACTCGGTGGGGTTCGGGCTGTCTACCCGGGTGAGCAACGTCCAGCATGCCGTGGTGCTGCTCGGCCGCTCGCGCCTGGAGTGCCTCGTGCTGTCCGTCGCCGTGAGCACGGCGCTGCCGGGGAAAGGGATTCCGGGATTCGATCTGGAAGCGTACTGGCGGACGGCGGCGCTGCGGGCGTCGATGGCCGGCGGCCTGGCCAAGCGACTGCATCCGGCGACCGAGATCGAGTCGTTCACTGCCGGCCTGTTGCAGGACATCGGCGTCGCGTTTCTCGCCGACCGCGAGCGCGAGCGCTACGTGCCGCTCTACGCGCGGTGGCGGGAAGACGACAGCGCCATGCTCAGCGCGCAGGAGTCGAGCATCTTCGGGTTCGATCATGCCGAGATTGGAGGCCTGCTCGCCCGCAACTGGCAGCTCCCGGAGTTCCTCGTCAACGCCATCGAGGATCACCACACCCGGGAAAGCGAGGATCTGGATGAGGCGGTGTGGCTCGTTTCGCTGATCAAGTCGCACGACAGCGACCAGGATATCGACACGGTCGTGGACGCGGCGCTGCGCACGCACGGGCTGGACGAAAGCCTGGTGCGCGGCATCGCGCAGAAGGCGCGGAGCGATGCCGATCAGTTTTACAAGGCGCTGCAGGGGTAGCGCGGCCGGTTAGGGGCGGTCGATGAGCGCCGTGCGTACGGATGTCGCGCCCGACGCGTCGAGGTCGGTCCAGGCCACCATGAGGCGGTCGCCGGCGTCGGCGAGGCGCGGAAAGCCGCTATTGCGCTGGGCGCTGACGGGGGCAATAGGGAAGGCCGGCTGCGCCGTCGCCCGTCCGGCGGCGTCCCAGGCGATCACGCGCGCGGTGAGCATCGCTTCATCGCCCGAGCGGGCGAGCCAGACGACCATCGCCGACCGTGCGTCGAGCATCCGGATCGCCACGCGCCCGATCGGCGACGCGTCGTCGACGACCAGCGGGTCGGCGAATGAGATCCCGTCGTCCGTCGATACGGCGGCCAGGACCTTTGGGGCGTCGCCGGCGGCCGTAAACCAGGCCGCGACCACCGCCGGCGCGAGGCCGTCGACCACCGGGCCATTCACCGGGCACCCCTCGATCTCCCATCCGTCGCGATGCACCGGCGCCGGCGCCGACCAGTCGCCGTCCGCCAGGCGGGTGTAATAGATGTCCCTGACTTCGGCGTCCGACCGGTCGCGGTAGACGACGATGAGGCTGGAGCCCGTCCAGGCGGCGCCCGTCTGGCAGCAATCGCACGTCCGGTCGTCCAGCAAAACCTCTTCGGTGACGCGTCCGTCCGCATCGGTGAAGGCGGCGCGGAGCGACATGGCGCCGGCGGGTTCGCCGCCCGTCTGCCGGCCGTCCAGCCAGGTCAGGAAAAAGCCATCGGTCTCCCAGGGGAGGATCGACACAAACCCGTGCTCGGTCGGCGTGCCGTCGGTGTTGGCGAGCGTGGGGGCGCTCCAGGAGGCGCCGCGATCCCGCGAGTGGACCAGCGCGATATCGTAGGCGTAGCCCCCGGCGGGCTGGCGGTCGAGGTAGTGCGCGAGGAGTCTTCCATCGCGTTGCGCCGCCAGGGCGGGGAAGTCGGCCCAGTTGACGAAGGCGTCAACCCCCGCGGCGATCGGCGCCGGGGTTTGCCAGGCGTCCGCGATGAAGGGCGCAAAATAGAGTCCGGCCGCGGCGCTATCGGATCGCTGCCAGGTGAGGTAGGTGGTGCCGTCGGGGCCGGTGGCGAGGTTGGGCGTCCGGCTCCCAGCCGGCGCCGGGTTTGGCAGCGGCGTAACGATCGGCTCCCGGGCGGGCGTCGCGCAGGCGGCCATGAAGAGGCAAACGGTCAGCAGGGCGCGGGCGAAGGGTGGGTGCATCATGGAATCGGCGGGTGATCGATCGCCGGAAAATAGGCGACAGCATGGAATTTAATGTCATCTTCATCGTTCCCCGTACTACATTCCGGACTTGTTCAACGCGTTGTGAGGAAGTGCGGCAGCGAGGAGATACAGCCAGTTCCTGACCGCAGCGGGCGTCCTCTCTTCTGAGGCGACCCTCCGTAACGACCACTATCAAGGCCTCGGCGGATCCGGCCTGACCTGCCGGCTGTCGAGGCGAATCAGGGTTTGTCCGTGTCTTGCAATCAGGAGGTATGAAGTCATGGCAGGTTACAAAGGGACTATCGGGATTTTGACGGGCGGCGGCGACGTGCCGGGGTTGAACCCGGCGATCCGCGGGGTGACGATTCGCGCGCTGCGCGAAGGGTATCGCGTACTGGGCATCCGTCGCGGCTGGGCCGGCCTGGTCGATATCATTCCCGATAAACATGCGGATAATAGCGCCAACGTGATCGAACTGACGGAGGACACCGTCAACCGCGCCGGCCGTACGGGCGGCACGTTCCTCCACAGCTCCCGCACCCGGCCGAGCACGCTCCCGCAATCGATCGTGCCGCCGCATCTGCGCGACAAATACACGGCGGAGATCAACGACGTGACCCCGTCGGTCCTGAACAACATCGAGTTTCTGGGCATTGACTACCTGATTCCGATCGGCGGCGACGACACGCTGAGCTACGGTCATCGTTTGCACGACCTGGGCGTCAAGGTGGTGGCCATCCCGAAGACGATGGACAACGACGTGCCGGGCACCGACTACTGCATCGGTTTCGGCACGTGCGTGACCCGCACGATCGAACTGACGCACGCGCTGCGCACGTCCGCCGGCTCCCACGAACGCTTCCTGGTGATCGAGGTGTTTGGCCGCTACGCCGGCTTCACGGCCGTCCTGCCGACGATGGCCGGCGCCGCCGACCGCTGCCTGATCCCCGAGCACGATTTCGATATCGAGCAGCTGGCGGAACTGATGGTGTACGACCGGAAGCGCAACCCCAGCCACTACTCGGTGGTGCTGGTGTCGGAAGGCGCCCGCATCCGCGGGGAAGAAAACATGTCGTTCCTGAGCGACGAAACCGACCAGTACGGGCACAAGAAGCTCGGTGGGATCGGCGACAAGGTGGCTACCGCGCTCAAGAACCTGTCCGCCAAATTCAACAACGGCCGGCGTGTCAATGTCATCAACCAGCGTCTCGGGTACATGGTACGTTCGGGCAACCCGGATGCGCTCGACTCGATCGTCCCGATGGCCTACGGCACCCTGGCGCTCGAACTGGTGATGAAAGGCGTCTCGGGCCGCCTGGTGTGCGTGCGCGAAGGCTGCTACGGCAACGTGCCGATCGACGTGATCGTGGGCACGAAGAAGGTGGTGGATGTCGACCGCTACTACAACACCGAACGGTTGCGTCCGAAATACAACGCGTTCGAACAGAGCCCGCTCTTCCTGATGTCGAGCGGACCGCTTCCTTCGAACGGATGAACAGCACGCCGGCCGGCAGGGCGATCGTTCTGCCGGCCGGCGGCATCCTCCATCGGGCAACGGCGTGAGTACACCGTATGATTTGCGCGCTGCCGAGCGCGCCCTGTCGGAAGCCGATCGCGCGCTGGCCTCTGTCATCGCGCGATGCGGCGCCTGCACGCTCGTCGTGGAACCCATCGAGGATCCGTATCACGCCCTGCTGAAGGCGATCGTCTACCAGCAGCTCTCCGGCAAGGCCGCCGGCACCATCCATCGGCGCGTGCTGGAGCTGGATCCGGAACGGCGCATGGATCCGGAAACCGTCCTCGCGCTGCCCGACGAGGCCCTGCGGGGCGCCGGCCTGTCCCGCAACAAGCTCGCGGCGATCCAGGACCTGTCGCGCAAGACGCTCGACGGGACGGTCCCCCGGATGGCCGACCTCCACGATCTCTCCGACTACGAGATCATCGATCGGCTCAGCGCGGTGCGCGGCGTGGGGCGATGGACGGTGGAGATGCTCCTGATCTTCAATCTCGGCCGGCCCGACGTGCTGCCCTCCACGGATCTCGGCGTACGCAAAGGCTTTCAACTCCTCGATGGATCGGACGACCTCCCGACGCCGCGCACCCTCGAAGCCTATGGCGAGCGGTGGCGTCCGTTTCGCAGCATCGCCAGCTGGTACCTCTGGCGCCTCGTAGACGGCGACGGCGCCAACTGGTGATAACCTCGTGACCCGCGCCTCATGGATACCATCCGCCCGTACCTGGAGTACCTCAGTGCCCATCCCTACCTGAACGCCGTCCTCGTGCTCGCCGGGGCGCTGATCCTGGCGCGCCTGATCGATCGGTTCATGATCGGGCTCGTGCGCCGGCTGGCCAGCCGAACCCGGTCGGATGTCGACGACCGCATCCTGGAGGTGCTGCATCGTCCGGTGTTTCAGACCGTGATGCTGGTCGGACTGCGCATCGCCATCGAGACTGTCTTGCCGGAGGGGCAGGCGGCCGACGTCGTCCAGGGCATCATCAAAACCCTCATGGTCCTCATCTGGGCGACCGCGACGATCCGCCTCACGTCGGTCGTGCTGCGCTGGATGAGTAGCAACGAGGATCGCTTCCGCGCCGTCCAGATGCCGACGGTGCCGCTCTTCGACATCGTGGCCAAGGTGGTGATTTTCGGGATCGGCAGCTACCTGATCATGCTGAACTGGGATATCAACGTGAGCGGATGGCTGGCCTCCGCGGGCATCGTCGGGCTCGGGGTGGGCCTGGCCGCCCAGGAGACGTTCGCGAACCTGTTCGCCGGCGTGTCCATCCTGGCGGATTCCCCCTACAAAATCGGCGACTTCATCGTGCTCGACGGGTCGGAGCGCGGCCGGGTGACACAGATCGGCCTGCGCAGCACACGGATCCTGACGCTCGACCAGGTCGAGGTGACGGTGCCTAACGCGATCATCGCCAACTCCAAGATCATCAACGAAAGCGGCGGCCCCTCGCGCCGGCAGCGGATGCGCGTGCCGTTCGGCGTGGCCTACGGGACGCGCATCGAAGACATGGAACCGCTGATCATGGCGGCGGCGAAGTCCGACGAGAGCGTGCTCGAGACCCCGGAGCCGCGCGTGCACTTCAAGGGCTTCGGCGATTCCTCGCTCGATTTCGAGGTGCGCTGCTGGATCGAGCGACCGGAAGAACGCGAACAGATCGTGAACCGGATCAACCGGGCGATTTATCGCACGCTGAACGAAGCCGGCATCGAAATTCCGTTTCCCAAGCGCGACCTCTACATCAAGGAATGGCCCGAACGCCTGCTCCGGG